>NZ_JAUSME010000007.1 GCF_030645555.1 Herminiimonas sp. | reverse complement strand
GTCGTCATCTTCCTGTTCGCCGCCGCAGAAATGATAGAGGCGCTATCGCTGGATCGCGCGCGCAATGCAATCAAGGGCTTGATGGCGATGACGCCCGACATGGCGACCGTGCGCAGCGACGATGGCAGCTGGCAGCAGCTTGCCGCCACCCAGGTCGCGCTGACGGCGATCGTGCGCATCAAACCGGGCGAACGCCTGCCGCTGGACGGCGTCATCGTCGACGGACAGAGCACAGTCAACCAGGCGCCGATTACCGGCGAAAGCATGCCGGTCGCCAAACAGGTCGGCGACATGGTTTTTGCCGGCACCATCAATGAACGCGGCACTTTCGATTACCGCGTCACTGCCGCGCAAGCCGATTCCACACTGTCGCGCATCATCAAGAGCGTGCAGCAAGTGCAGGGCGAACGTGCGCCTACCCAGCGTTTTGTCGACCAGTTTGCGCGTTATTACATACCGGCAGTCGTGCTGATGGCGCTGGTCGTGGCGCTGGCGCCGCCGCTGTTGCTGCAACTGCCGTTTCAGCCGTGGCTGTATAAAGCGCTGGTCTTGCTGGTGATAGCCTGTCCCTGTGCGCTGGTCATCTCGACCCCCGTCACCATCGTCAGCGGGCTGGCAGCGGCGGCACGACATGGCATGCTGATCAAGGGCGGCGTGTATCTGGAGCAGGGGCGCAAATTGAAGGCGCTGGCCGTAGACAAGACTGGCACGCTGACCGTGGGCAAACCGGTCGTCACCGACACGATGGCCGTAGCGGACAGCGACCCCGAGCGGATGCTGCTGCTTGCAGCCAGCCTGTCGCAACGCTCGGATCATCCAGTCTCCACCGCCATCGTCGCACACTGGGCCGGCAAACATGGGCCTGAGATTTTGCTGGAAGTCAGCGATTTTGAAGCACTGACCGGGCGCGGCGTCAAAGGCGCAATAGCAGGCGAGACTTATTATCTCGGCAATCACAGGATGACGCATGAACTCGGCGTCTGCGGCACAGCGCTGGAAGCGGCCTTGACTGCCTTTGAAGAAACCGGCAAGACCGCCGTCGTGCTCAGTACAGGTACAGCGCCGCTGCTGATCCTGGCAGTGGCCGACACGATACGCGACAGCAGCGTGGCCGCGATAGCCAGGCTGCATGCGCTAGGCGTCAAGGTAGTGATGCTTACCGGCGACAATCCGCATACTGCACAAGTGATAGGGGACAAGGTCGGCATCACGGATATCCGCGGCAATCTGCTGCCGGATGAAAAATTGACGGCGATCCGGCAGTTGATGCAAACCTATGGCTATGTCGGCATGGTAGGCGACGGCATCAATGATGCGCCGGCGTTGGCGCAGGCAAACATAGGTTTTGCGATGGGTGCGGCAGGGACCGACACTGCGCTGGAAACGGCCGACGTGGCGCTGATGGATGACGACCTCGGCAAGCTCGCCGACTTCATGCGCCTGAGCCGCAGTGCGCACACCATCCTGCTGCAAAACATCACGCTCGCGCTCGGCATCAAGGCGGTATTCCTGGCGCTGGCCCTGTCGGGGCAGGCGACGCTTTGGATGGCCGTGTTCGCCGATATGGGCGCGAGCCTGATCGTGGTGGCGAATGGCTTGCGCTTGCTGCGCAGCCTGAAATAAGCCAGTTCAATATGGTTTCAGGGCGTCCGCACGGAGGCCCGCCATGTTTCCGTCCAGCTACGCGCTGGCTTGCCGCTCCACTTGGCTAGCTAGCGCAGCCATCAAACTTCCCACCCACTATTTTGCGCACGTGAAGATTGCAAGCACCTGGATTTTCACATATCATGCTAATGATAATTATTATCATTAAGATTCATTACGTTGCCGAGAACGAAAGTTTTTGCCGCTGCAGTCCAACCCTAGCGCCGATAGCTGCCCATACAGATGGGCAAGCATGGCGTGTTTATTTACCAAAGGATCAAATCATGAAACCAGGCTACGCACTCACTCTGATCGCGGCAATGATGTTCGCCAGTACGGCACAAGCCCATCAGATCTGGCTGGAACAAACACCGAAAGCGGCGAATCTGTACTTCGGTGAGTTCGGCGAAAACTTGCGCGAAACATCGCCGGGCCTGCTGGATAAGTTTGTGAAGCCAAGCGCGACACTGTCGGGCGCAAAGGGCGATCAGGCTTTGACGCTAAACAAGCAAGCCCATGCATTTGCCTTGTCGGCACGCGCAGGCAAGAACGAAACCATCACTGCCGAAGAAACCAACTATCCGGGCTTCGAGAAAAAAACTGGCGAAACCGTGGTTCGCAGCATCTGGACTCCGGCGGCGCGCCTGGTCACATCGGATGCAGCACAGGCACCAAAACTGACGCTGGATCTGGTTCCTAGCGGCAAGCCAGGCGAGTTCAAGGTTTATTACAAAGGCCAACCGCTGCCAAAAACAAAAGTCGAGATCATTGTGCAATCGGGTTGGGCCAAGGAAGCCATCTCAGATGAGCAGGGCGCAGTCAAATTCGACTTGCCATGGCAAGGTACTTACGTACTCGAAGTACACCACACCGACAAGACAGCAGGCGAACGTGATGGCAAGCCATACGACATCGCCAGCTATGTAACAACCTTGTCTCTGGCACAAAGCAAGGGTATCAAGGCCGTGGCCGCAGGCCCGGCTGCTGCGCCAAACAAATAAGCCGATTACCAAAATACATCGCGACAGAGAAACAAGCACCAGAAACGAGTCATTCAAAAATGAAACTGAATAGAGATGTGCGGTATCGCCTCGGTGTCGCTTCACGGGCGGTTGCCGCCATAGTTGGCGCTTATGCAATGGCGGCGGCGTCAACTGCCGTGTTATCTCTGGCCTTGCCCATGCCGCGCGTGGACGCGGTCATGACGGCAACCTTGCTGTCATTTATCGTATATACCTGTGCCGTCATCTGGGTATTTGCCGCGCGTGATGCGCTGCATGCCTGGCTCGGCATAGGTGTGCCCACCGTTGTGATGGGCCTGGGATTGTGCTTGTTTCGGAGTGCAGCATGAGAGACGGATTTCGCCAGTCGATGGCATGGCTGCACACCTGGTCAGGACTGCTGGTGTGCTGGGTATTGTTTTTGGTATTCACCGCCGGTACTGCATCTTACTTCCGCGATGAAATTTCGCTGTGGATGCAACCGGAGTTGCATCCGGCTGTAATCACGCCGGTATCCGACGTAATTGCTGCGCAAAACGCAATCCGCATGCTGGAGAAAGAAGCGGCCAAGGCACCGCGCTGGTTTATCACGATGCCAAGTGATCGCAATCCCGAATTGCGGGTAGGCTGGACCAGTCCACCGGTCAAGGGAGAAAAAGGGCGCGGCAAATTCAATAGTGCAGATTTGAACCCGGCAACAGGTGAACGCCTTGCTGAAGTACGTGAAACGCGCGGTGGGGATTTCATCTACCGCCTGCACTACGACTTGCATTACATGCCGGCAAAATGGGCGCGCTGGATCATCGGCTTTTGCGCAATGTTCATGCTGGTGGCGATCATCAGTGGCGTGATCACGCACAAGCGTATTTTCAAGGATTTCTTTACCTTCCGTCCCAGGAAAGGCCAGCGTTCTTGGCTGGATGCGCATAAT
>NZ_JAUSME010000350.1 GCF_030645555.1 Herminiimonas sp. | reverse complement strand
CGTAAATGCCTGATGCTTGTCACGATCAAGGCTGATTGCGTTGCAGATCTAAGGCATCTGCTAATGCGTACATGCGGAGAACTGATTGTGTTCATCCGTACCCAGCCGATTGCCCATGCTACCAAGATGAAGGTATGGCTGTGCCTGAGCTCGACGGCAACAGATATGGTCATGGATGCCATCATGCGTTCCTTGCCAAGCGTCGAGTTCGGTCAAATCACACACAGATAATTTACTCTCCAGTCCATCATCTTCCTTGTCAGAAAGAAAGCCATGTCAATTTTTAAAGGAATCTGGGTTCCCATCGTCACACCATTTCACAATGATGCGATTGATTTTGATGCGGCACAGTGTCTTGCATACGACCTCGCCAATGATGGCGTGCATGGCATCGTCGTATGTGGCACAACAGGTGAAGCGGCGGCACTGGATGAGCATGAGCAGGCGGCATTGTTGTGCGCATTGATGGAAGCAGTCGGTGCACGTTGCCCCGTTCTGATGGGCATAAGTGGCAGCAATACGCGTGTGGTCGCTGAAAAAATAGCCAACTTTAATCAATATGCGCCGACAGGCTTTCTGCTTTCCCCACCTTCCTATGTTCGTCCGTCCCAGCAAGGCATCCTTTTGCATTTTCAGGCGGTGGCGGCGTGTACTGATCTACCCATCGTAATTTACAACATTCCTGCACGTACCGGCGTCAACATCGCAACGGAAACCGTCACTGCGCTGGCAAGCGATCCGCACTTTGTCGCCATCAAGGAAAGTAGCGGCAATGTCGCGCAATTGTCCGAGATCATTCATAGCAAGTCCTTGAATGTTTTATCCGGTGACGATGCTCTGCTACTGACTACGCTAGCGCTAGGCGGGCACGGGGCAATCTCGGCCGCAGCCCACATCCGCCCCGATCTGTTTGTTCGTATTTATGAGTTGATGAAACTGGGAGAGCCAGAACAGGCGTCGATAATCTTCAATGCCTTGCTGCCCTTGATACAGATACTGTTTTCGGAACCTAATCCAGGTCCGATCAAAGCAGCACTCGCGATGCAAGGAAAAATTCAACAGAATTTACGCTTGCCGATGACCGTCATGTCGAAGTCAGGTCAGGAGCAACTTGCGTCCATTCTGGAAGATGTAATGGCTTTACCGACATTCTCTGCTCGATCGAACACGACATGGAGCGGGAAAATGAGCTTGAGCAAGGGCGTATTTCAAGCATCCTTGTAACCATTAATTTAACGTTCGACTAGATCGTCATGATCTGCTCGAACAGCATTATGTATTACAAGAAAATAAAATTACAAAGGCAGCAGCAAGCGATAGCCGACTGCAGTTTCCGTCAACAGATACTTCGGTTGCGCCGGATCGTCTTCCAGCTTCTGCCGCAAATGCCCCATGTAGATGCGCAAATAGTGACTGCTTTCCGAATGTGACGGCCCCCATACTTCGCGCAGCAATTGCGGATTCGTGACGACACGGCCGGCATTCGTTGCCAACACACTCAGCAAGCGATATTCAGTCGGCGTCAGATGCACCATCTGGTTTCCCTTGGTTACCAGGTGCGCTTGCATGTCCAGCCTGACGTCGCCGAACTGAATGGATTCCTGTTCGTCATTCGCGGACCTGCGATGTCTGCGTACTGTTGAACGCACCCGCGCCAGCAATTCTCCCACGCCGAATGGCTTGCTTAAATAATCATCAGCGCCGGCATCAAGTGCCTTGATCTTGTCGCTTTCGTTCACGCGTGCAGACAGCACGATGATGGGGACAGCCGACCATTTACGCACATCCAGGATGAAATCGACGCCATCGCCATCCGGTAAACCGAGATCCAGCACGATCAGATTCGGCTTGCGCGTGCCGGCATCGATCAAGCCGCGCTTGATGGTTTCCGATTCGAAGACTTGCCAGCCCTCTTCTTCCAGCGCGGCGCGTACGAAGCGGCGAATTTGCGGCTCGTCTTCAACCAGCAGTGCAATGGGTAATGCTTCGCTCATGATGCTTGACCAAGGATGGTGGCGTCGCTATCGTCCATATCCGGCATGGCCGGAGGTGTGCCTAGCGGCAAGGTAAAATTAATGGAGGCACCGCCGTCAGGCGAATGCGCGGCGCGTATCGTTCCATGATGCGCTTCGACGATGGCACGACAAATTGCCAATCCGAGACCAACGCCAGGCGTCGCAGATTCGCGTTCACCGCGCGTGAATTTTTCAAAGATGGCATCTTCCTGCCCAGCCGGCAAGCCTGGACCGTTGTCGTAGACGGCCACTTCCAGGAAACGGCCACTGATTTCTGCCGCGATTACGATGCGCGAACCGGCAGGCGTGTATTTGGCTGCGTTCTCTATCAGATTGCACAACACGCGCTCTATCAGCACCGCATCGAAGCGCACCAGCGGCAAATCTTGCGCCAGCCTGGTTTTGATTTCATGCCGAACAATCGCAGATTGGCTGGCACGCAATGCGCTGCCGACAACCTCCTCAAATTCCTGCCATTGCAAATTGAGTTTCACCTCACCGCTTTGTATGCGCGCCATGTCCAGCAGATTGGCAACCAGATTACTCATGCGCAGCGCTTCATCGTGCAAGGCTTGCGCCAGTTCTTGCTGGCTGCTGGCCAGCGGCGGTTTCGACATCGTCAGCGACTCGGACAGGCCTACCAGCGAAGTCAGCGGAGTACGCAAATCATGCGACAAGGCTGCCAGCAGTGAATTACGCAAGCGTTCCGATTCCATGCGCACCAGCGCATCTTGCGCTACTTCGATGTAGTGCACGCGCTCAAGTGCAATCGCAGCGAGTGCGGCGAAGGTATCGAGTTGCTGTCTTTGCTCTGGAATCAAAATCCAGCGCCGGTTCTCTGGTTGAATCGCCAGCACGCCACGCGTACGCATGGGCGCCAGCAAAGGCAGATAGAAATAAGTGCTGGCCGGTAGCGTGTCGGTACCCATGCCGGCTGGCGTGGCGCGATCAAACGCCCATTGCGCGATACCGATATCCAATTCACCAGCACGGTTGCCATCGGCCTGCGCCGGCAAGGACAAGCGTGCAGCATCATCCGGCAACAGCAACCAGGCTTGTGCCCGGAACGTGCGTTGTATGAAGGATTGGGTAATCTCGAAGATCTGTTCGGTTTGCAAGGCACCCGACAATTCCCGTGCGAATTCATACAAGGCGCGTGCCCGCCCTTCCCTGTGCGCGGCAATTTTTGCCTGGAAGCGCAATCCCGACGTCAACTGCCCAACTATCAATCCGACCACCAGCAGCACGGAAAAAGTGACCAGATACTGTACATCGCTGACTGCAAATGAAAACCGCGGCGGAACGAAAAAGAAATCGAATAATGCCACGTTGAGAAATGCCGCCATGACTGCCGGCCCGCGCCCGAAACGGACGGCAATCAATACTTCTGTCAGCAAAAACAGCATCACGATATTGGCCAGATCCAGATGCGGCAGCAGCGGCGTTGCGATCAATGTCGTAAAAATACAGGCCGCGACTGTCCAGGCGTAAGGCCAATAATGGTTTTTCAGGTCGGCAGTCGTTTCATCTGCAGTCATACTTGAGCGTTCGGCAAAACTGTGCGGCCGAGAAGACTCATTGTCGCCTTGTCCGGTTTCCATCAAATCGACATCCGGCGCATAGCGCGCAATACGCTTCAAATGAGAGGTCTGCCAAAGCCATCTGGCATGCCCTCGACCCAGCACGATGCGCGAAAAATTATGACTGCGCGCATAGTTGACAATCTCACGTGCAATATCGCCGCCGGAAAGGACTGCCGTGGTCGCCCCAAGATCCTGCGCCAGTTTCAATGTCTTCAAGATATGCTCGCGTCGTGCCGCTGGCAGGCGCTGTAATTGCGGCGTTTCCACATAAACCGCATGCCATTCAGCGTTCAACTGTCCGGCCAGTTGCGCCGCGCTGCGGACCACATGTTCGCAACCGGCACGAGTGCCTATGCAGACCAACAGGTCGGAATCCGTTTTCCACACCCCATTGATGGATTTTTCTATCCGATAGGCTTGCACGTCATCGCCTATACGATCAGCGGTACGGCGCAAGGCCAGCTCCCGCAGCGCGATCAGATTGCCTTTGCGGAAGAAATTGCGCGATGCACGTTCTGCCTGTTGTGCTTGATATACCTTGCCTTCAGCCAGACGAGCAAGCAAATCATCGGCGGGAATATCCACCAGCACGACTTCATCTGCCTGATCGAAAACCGTGTCCGGCAAGGTTTCCGCGACGCGTATGCCGGTGATGCCACCGACTACATCGTTTAATGTTTCCAGGTGTTGCACATTGACTGCAGTGAACACATCGATGCCGGCGTCCAGCAACTCTTGCACATCCTGCCAGCGTTTGGGATGACGCGAACCTGGCGCATTGGAGTGCGCCAGCTCGTCCACCAAAATCAGCGCCGGCTTGCGCGCCAGTGCTGCATCGATATCGAATTCGAAAATGGTCTTGTCGCGATACGCA
>NZ_JAUSME010000348.1 GCF_030645555.1 Herminiimonas sp. | reverse complement strand
CAGCAATGCGTCCTGCGTCGCCACATTCTCGTCGACCTTGCGGCTCTTGAATGCCGGCAAGGCGGCATCTATGATGCTGCCTACATGCGGCAATATGGCCTTGACGGCAGGTAACAACCATGAATACATGATGATTCCTCGTTAGGGTAATGCTGCGTATGGATCGCGCCTGTGCGCTCGACTGCCTGCTGGCATTTAATCAGGGGCTATGATGCACGATAATTTCAGTGCCAGACATGGATTTCCATTTCGTTGCAGTCGGGTTTTAAGTTATATTGCAACGACTCTTGCTGCCACGCTATTCGGGCAGACAAACCACATCAATTTGAAATGACGACACCGCTTATGCTCGACCCAAATGCCTTACTCAAGCCGCTGGATGGCTACATCGTAGAAGACCTGACCAGCGCCGACATCGTCGCCACCGGCGCCATTGCCTCATCTATCCTGGGCGACCTTGCCGCACCGGTATTGAAGATGCTGTCCGTCGTCGGCGACTCTGCTGACGATATCGCGCTTGAATTTTTCCCTGACCCGGATGATGAAAGCACGCCCGGCACACTGATCTTCTGGCCGACCACGCGCACCAGCGTCAAAAGCACCTATGACGATGCGCACCAGGCCGAATACTCATTGCGCCTGGCCGTCTTCCTGTCGGAAAGAGATGACTTCGACGCCATCTATCCGGCCGGCTTCAGCATGGTATTGAAGCTCAATGAAAGCGCATGCGCACTGGTCAACAATTTGCCGCCAGCCGTGTTTGAACGCCTCGAATTCCAGATGAAGGGCAGCCCCCTGCCGAGCGGATTCGAATTCCTCGACGACAGCGAACACATACCGGTCGTGCCCAATATGCGCCGCCAGTTCCTGAAGGCGATCTCGCGCGCACATTCGGTGACGGCAAAAAAACGCAGCAAGGAATTTGAAGCAGTGATGGTGCATTACATCTGGGACAACACCGAACCAGAAAGCCATTTCGCTACCGTACTGTCGACACTGGCGACCCTGTTCGTCGCGATCCACCATCAATCGAAGCTGTAAGCCATCCTGCAGACATGTCCGGTATCAGCTACCGGACATGCTCACAAACAATTCTTCCACCCGACTTCTGGCCCACGGCGTCTTGCGCAAGAAGGTCAGACTCGATTTGATGCTCGGATCGATATTGAAGCACTTGATATCGATACGCCGGCCCAGTTCTTCCCAGCCATAACGATCCACCAGAGCCAGCAGGATTTTTTCCAGGCTCAGTCCGTGCAAGGGATCACTGTTCTTGTGCTGTAGATCGCTCATCATGGTCGCCTCAGGCCAACTTGTTTTCCTGCACCAGCACCCATGGCCGCGCCACGACTGCCCACAGCAAGGTGTCGGCTTCCAGCCATCCGCTCGCCTGCTGATCCGTCGCCTTCACAAGCTTGCCCGCATTCAGCCATTGCTCAACCGTGGTTTTGTCGTCGATAGCAAAGCGTGCTGCAACATCGACCAGATCAAGATCGCTGCCGACGACGATCACCAGGCCGCCGGCAAAATAGCGCAGCAATTCAGACCATGCAATTTGCGAAGTCTCCAGATTGAGTTTGGCGTGCAAGAGCTTTTGCTCCTGATTTGCCTGGGCTTGAGTAGTCATCATCAATTCAGTCGGTAAAAATGCGGGGGTTCGATGGAGCTGCGGAAAGACGCTGGTCGATCAGTAGTGTGGCGGCGGCTCATGCGCAGCGCCCTGTTCGTTGCCGCCACTGGCGATTTCCTTCAGGCGCCCGGTCAACGCAACGCACCATGCTTCCAGTTCATCGAGCTTCTTTTGCTGTTGATACACCATCTGATTCAGCGCATCGACCAGGTCTTCCTGGCGCGTCAGCTTGATTTCGATATCGACTATGCGTTCTTCATTCATCATTGATTCACAATTCTTGTATGTGCGTCAGCAGCTCACGCGGCTTTCGGTTTTTGCAGCAAGGCTTTCAGGTTCGCCAGCCGGTTTTGCGGCGTGATGATTTCATCCTCGGTCGGCACGGCATCGCCTTCATCGAGTTTCATTTCCTTGATAAAGCGCGAGATATCGCAATGCACATGTTCGCGCGCACGCTTGCGCTTCTTGCACCAGCTCACATGCAGCGAGCGTTGCGCGCGCGTGATGCCGACGTACATCAGGCGGCGCTCTTCTTCTATGCGCGCAGCCAGCGTATCGACAGGCGCATCCGGATCGCCCTTGTGCGGCAGTATGCCTTCTTCGACGCCGACCAGGAATACGTGCGGGAATTCCAGTCCTTTCGATGCGTGCAGCGTCGACATGCGCACCGCATCCGGGTCTTCATCCTTGCCTTCGAGCATGGTCATCAGCGCGACCATCTGCGTCAGGTCCAGCAAGCTTTTTTCAGGGTCCGTGCCATCCTTGCCGCCGCCGCCCTTTTCCTTCAGCCAGGTCGTGAAGTCGAGCACATTTTGCCACTTGGACTGCGCCTGCCTGTCGTCGAAATTGTCGTACAGATAGGCTTCGTAATTGATTTCCTTCATCATGTCATCGAGCAGCGTGCCGGCTTCGGTCTCGCGATGTGCGTGCCGCTCAAGATTGTTGATGAAGGTGCAGAATTCGCGCAGCGGCGTCAACTGGCGCTCGGCCAGTTTCGATTCCAGCCCGCCCTTGAACACCGCTTCAAACAATGAACATTGCCATTGGCCCGCGAAAGCGCCCAGCGCTTCCAGCGTGGCCTGGCCGACGCCGCGCTTGGGCGTCGTCACCGCACGGATGAAGGCAGGGTCGTCATCCTGATTCGCAACCAGGCGCAGATAACTGATGATGTCCTTGATCTCGGCTTTATCAAAGAAACTCTGACCGCCGGAAATCGTGTACGGAATTCTTTCCTTGCGCAAGGCTTGCTCGATCACGCGCGACTGGTGATTGCCGCGATACAGGATCGCATAATCGGAAAACTTTGCACGCCGCTCGAAGCGGTGCGCCGACAGCATGATCGCGACCTGTTCGGCTTCCTGATCGTCGTCCTGCATGCCCATCACCTTGACCGGATCGCCGAGGCCGTGGTCGGACCATAGCGATTTTTCAAACAGCTTGGGATTGTTCGCGATCACCGAGTTGGCGGCCTGCAGGATGCGCGTGCTGGAACGATAATTCTGTTCCAGCTTGACGACTTTCAGGTCGGGGAAATCGACCTGCAGCTGCTTCAGGTTTTCTATCGTCGCACCGCGCCAAGCATAGATCGCCTGGTCGTCGTCGCCCACCGCGGTAAACATCGGCTTCTTGCCGATGCCGGTGACCAGCAACTTGACCAGTTCATACTGGCAGGTATTCGTATCCTGGTATTCATCGACCAGCAGGTAGCGCAGGCGGCGCTGCCATTTGTCGCGCACCGCTTCATTGCTGCGGAACAGTTCAACTGGCAGGCGGATCAAATCATCGAAGTCGACCGCCTGATAAGCCGACAGCGTGGCGACGTAGCTGCGGTAGATGCGCGCGGCTTGCGCCTCGTCTTCATCCCTGGCCAGACTCAGGGCTTGATCTGGATCGACCAGGCCGTTTTTCCACAGTGACATCGCGGTTTGTATGCGGCGTATCAGCTGCTTGTCGGTCGTCACCGCCAGATCCTGCACCAGCGAAAAACAGTCGTCGCTATCCATGATGGAGAAGCGATCCTTCAAGCCCAGTTCCTTGGCTTCCTGGCGCAGGATTTTCACGCCCAGCGAATGGAAGGTGCTGACCGTCAACTGCTTGGCTTGCTTCGGCTCTTTCAACAGTTTGGCGATGCGCTCCTGCATCTCCAGCGCCGCCTTGTTGGTAAAGGTCAGCGCCGCGACATGTTTGGCTTCATAGCCGCAATCCTCGATCAAATGCGCGATTTTCTGCGTGATGACGCGCGTCTTGCCCGAACCCGCGCCAGCCAGCACCAGACATGGGCCATCCATGTACTTGATGGCTTCGCGCTGGGGCGCGTTCAAGCCGTGGTGTGACGCTGGGTTTGCGGAAGAGGACATCGAAAAAGCCGGAGGAATAAAGCCAGCCATTGTATCAGCGCAGGCCCGGCCGCCGGCAGCAAATCCCGGCACCGGCATGGCTTGCCATCTAGCCAACTTAGCCTATATTGACGCGCCCGGCCGGGTACGCAATCGATGCGCCGCGCGGATTGGCCAGCGTGAATGCCAGCGTCAGAGGGCCGACGCGACCGATCAGCATCAAGACCATGATCGTGCACTGGCCGGCTATTGATAGCGTCGGCGTCACGCCGCGCGACAAACCCGTGGTGGAGGCAGCCGAAATAACTTCAAAGGCCAGATCGAGAAAATTGCCATCCTCGGTCAGCATCAGCACAAAAGTGCCGGCCAGCACGCACAGCAGCGCAATCATCGCAATGGCCAGCGCCCGCAGGGTCATGCCCATATCTATGCTGCGGCCGAACAGGGACGGGTTGGGATGCTGGCGCAAAAATGCCCGCGTCGCCACCAGCAGGATGATGAAGGTCGTCAACTTGATGCCGCCGCCAGTCGAGCCGCTGCCGGCGCCTATGAACATCAGCATCATGATGAAAAATGCGCTGACCGGCTTCAGGCTGGCGGTATCCATCGTACTGAAACCCGACGAGCGCGGCGCCACCGCCTGGAACCAGCTCGCCCACAATTTGCTGCCCCAGCCATGCAGCGCGCCCAGCGTATCCGGGTTGCCATATTCGAGCAACAGCAAGACCAGCATCGCCAGCAGATTGATGACGACGGTACCGACCAGCATCAGCTTGGTGTGCAGCGTCAAGTCCTGGAAGCGGCGCTTGGCGCGCAGGTCGGCGATCACGGCAAAGCCTATGCCGCCGGCAATGAACAGGAAGGAAATCACCAGATTAATCAGCGGATTGCCGACATAGCCAGCCAGGCTGTTGGCAGCGAGCCCGAATCCGGCATTGTTGAAGGCCGATACGGCGTGGAAAAAACTGTAAAACAAGCCGCGCCGCCAACCCATTTCCGGCACCCATTGCGTAGCCAGCAACAAGGTGCCCAGCATTTCCGTCAGCACGATGAAGCCGAACAAAACGCGCAACAGATTCTGCATGTCTATGCGGCCGCTTTGATTGAATGAATCCTGCATCGCCGCACGATGGCGCAGGGTCAGGCGGCCGCTGCTCAAATGGATGATCAATACGCCAAACGTCAGCAAGCCTATGCCGCCCAGCTGGATCAGACCGAGCAAGACCCATTGCCCGAACAGCGTGAAATGGCTACCGACATCCAGCACGGTCAAGCCGGTGATGGTGGAGGCGGAAACCGCCATGAACAAGGCTTGCATCCATGAGGTCGGCGCATGGCTGGCGATCGGCAGTTTCAATAGCAGCGCGCCTGCCAGCGACAGCGCGATGAAAGACAGGATCAGCGCCTGCGGCGGCGTCAGGCGCAATGCCTGTTTCTGGATCTGTCTGTACAGCCGCGGCGCTTGAAAGCTGCGTCTCATAGATAGGCGGAGAGACTGCGCAAATCAGCGAGCAGTCCGGCCATCACCAGTTGATCGCCGAGGCGGAATACATAGCCATCCGGCGGCGGCGCGAGGATTTCGCGCTGGTGCTTGATCAGCAACAGTTGCACGCCGTGTTCAGCCAGCTTCAAGTCTGCCACGGTTTTCTCGGCAATTTTTTCAGATGCGCGCACTTCCACCGTGAAGATGTCATGGCCGAGGCCGATGTAATCGAGCACTTCCGGATACATCAAGGTGTGCGCCAGGCGCAAACCCATTTCATGCTCGGGATGGACGATATGATCGGCGCCCAGCTTTTGCAATATCCGGTGGTGGTTGTGATTGAGCGCCTTGGCCCAGACCTTGGGCTTGGGCATGTTCTTGATCGTAAGCGTCACCAGGATATTGGCTTCCAGGTCCTCGCCGATCGCCACGACTACCGCATCGCTTTCATGCACGCCGAGGTCGCGCAGCGTATCTTCGTCGCGCGCATCGGCCACCACCGCCTGCGTGATGTCATCGGCGATCGCATTGACGTGCGCCGGATCGAGATCGATGCCGAGCACATCATTGCCCAGCCGGGCCAGTTCGCGCGCCACGGTAGAGCCGAATGCCCCCAAGCCAATTACGGTAAATGTACGTTTCATGTGCGTGTATCTTGGCGTCGGGCAGACGCCCCCTGGTGAATAGGAATATCGGCCATTAGACCATAAGTGCAGGTGAGCGCCGCGCCTGGCACAGTACAATATCGCCTGACTCGCCAGCTACACCTTTGCCGCTCCTCCTACTCACACTGAAAATCCTGTCCGCCATGCAATTCGAGCACCTGATAGAAATCAACGACCCGCTCAATCCCTTGATCGATACGCTCACGCGCGAGCAACTCTGGCGCGGACTGGTGCTGCGCGCCGAAACGCCCAAGCTGTTTATCCCCTGGCTGGATGAATGCAATTTGCTGGCGCGCCAAGAGCACCAGCTGTCACGCGCCTTGCGCTACAACGCGCTGTTGATCCACGATCAGGTTACGTTCACGCCGCAGCAAAGCGTGCGCTATGAGGTGCCGGCACAGACGGATATTCCGGCATCGAGCCTGGTCATGACGATAGAAGAGCCGCAAGCCGGCGCACTGTTCGTGCGCTTTGCCTATGACACCGGCACCAGCGACGATGATATGGATGCTTTTTACAATGAATTCCGCCGCTCGGCGTATCAGGAAGCGGATATCGATACGATACGCATCATCCGGGAGCTGGCGGAAGAAGGCCGGCTGGAACGGCCGGTTTGAATCGACAGGCGCAGATCTGCATGTGCGCCGCCATGAAAAAACGCCGGGCATGCCCGGCGTTTTGTTTTGTCATGCGTAAAAATTAATCAGGTACTTTGATCGAATTTTTGACGGATTTGACGCCTGCTGTTTTTTTAGCTGCTTCGCCGGCTACATACACCTGCCAATCGTTCTTGACTGTGCCGGACAGGGTAACAGCGCCATCTGTTGTTGCAGCAGCCGAAACTTTAGTACCTTTCAGTTCCGATTCCTTGGCCAAGGCAGCTTCCACAGCCTTGGTCAGCGCTGGATCAGCGGCAGCAGGTGCTGGCGCAGCAACTGCAGGCTTGGCTGGAGCTGTTTCCATTTCAGTCGTGGCACAACCTGTCAGAGCTGCCGAAATAAGGATCAAGGCAAAAACGTGTTTCATAGTGTGCTCCTCTATATATTTATATTGGTATTTGTTAATTTTTTGTACGGCGATTTTACGGAAAGCCAAAATTGCTTCCGAGTTTAGTATAGCCACAGCACTTGCTTAAAAGGGAACTTTTAACGCTCTTTTTTTTGCCGAAATTGACCTTGATCAGTCTCTATCGCGGCTTATGTCGCTTGTCAGCAACATGCTCTTCCTGACGATTGGAGAATCGTCAGTCAGCCCTCGCAAATCAAGCCCGCATGCCGTCGCAATGGGCGCCGTTGTCTCGTCGTTTTTGAACTCGCAGCCCTTTTTCATGGTCAAGCACTCATGACTTGCTAAATTTCCTCAAAGGGGCTGCCATGACTACCATTATCGCCGGACGTTTTTCGCAACAGGATGAAGTACAACAGGCGCTTGCCGCGTTGCAACAACTCGACGGCCAGGCGGGGCAGATCAGTTCGTTTTACGTCAACCCGGCCGGTCAGCATGACCTGTATCCGATAGGCGGCGACCGCGATGAGTCGCCAGGTTCGCAAGACAGCGACAAAGGCATGGCGGTCGGATTGGGCGCAGGCGGCGTAATCGGCGGTGCGGCCGGCATGGCGGCGGGCCCGCTCGGAGCAATTACAGGTGCACTGGTGGGCGCGCATGTGGGCTCACTGGTCGGCTCCCTATCGCAGACAGACGAGGCCGAAAACAGCCCGCCGCAGAGAAAATCCGGCATGCTGGTCGCCGTAAGCATCTTTGGCGCGGATCAGGAAAGGCATGCGATCGATACCTTGCGTGCCGCCGGCGCGACCTGCATAGAACGTGCACAAGGCCAGATCATCAATGGTGACTGGGTCGATTTCGATCCATTGTCTACACCGCATTTCGTATAAGCAGACAGGGTCGACATCAATCGATAAAGCCGGTACTTGCCAGGCCGGTCACTATCATGTCGATTGCAATCGTGCCTATCAGCAAGGCAGACATGCGGCCCACCAGATCGATGTAGCGATCGGTAATCGCCGCATGCCTTTCCTTCAGTTTGTCGTGCGCGATTTTCATTGCTACCAGGATGGCCACCGTCAAAATCAGGGTGCCGACTATCACAGTCGCGGCACCCGCCAGTGACAAGCGCGTACCGATGACCACCGCAGCACTCACGGTGCCGGGCCCTATCATGATAGGCATCGCAATACTGCCGGCCATCGCCGCCGGATTGTCACGCAGGCTTTCAATCGCATGCGCGCCTGAAAACACGTAACGCAAACCTATCAACAAAAAGACGATCCCGCCGAATATCTGGAAGGAAGCAAAACGCACCTGCAGGTAGTCGCGGAAAAATGCTTCGCCACCCCATGCAAAAAGTGTAAACACCGCCGCACTGATCAGGCTGCCGCGTATCAACACGCGCGCAAATACCGGCGTAGGCAAACCCCTGATCAGGTCGAGCAGATAGATGCTCATCAGGAAAGGATTGAACAAGGCGAAAAACAAGGCAAAAGAACGCAGGTAGGCTTCTTCCATTCAGTCCTTTACATGGGCACACCAGTCCAGACCGGCAACCGGATTAATCGAGCGCCAGAGGTAGCGGTGATAATGCAGCTATCCCTTCACGCGCAGCGATGAACTCCGGCCGCGGCGTCAAGCCGCCCCTGGGCGCATCGAGTTGATTGACGATGCTGTTATAGACAAAGAACACATTGCTGCGCGGGTAAGGCGTGATGTTGCCGTTGGAGCCATGCATCGTGTTGCAATCGAAGAAAACCACCGATCCAGCCCGGCCTGCACATGCGGTGATGCCGCCCGTGTCGGCCAGTTGGCGCAGCAGGATTTGCTCCGGCACGCCGACATCCTGCCGCTTCAGCGAAGTTTTGTAATTCTCATCCGGTGTCTCGCCCGTGCATGAGACGTAATGATGATGTGAGCCCGGAATCAGCAGCAGCGGGCCGTTGCTGACACTGTTGTCGGTCAGCAGGATGGAACAACTCAATGCACGCATTGCCGGCATGCCGTCTTCGCTATGCCAGGTTTCAAAATCCGAGTGCCAGTAAAACTCCTTGCCGGTAAAGCCCGGTTTGTAATTGATGCGCGATTGATGGATATAGACTTCGCTGCCGAGTATCTCGCGCGCCACGTTCAAGACGCGCGGATCGCGCACCAGATTGGCAAATACATCGTTGAGGCGATGTACATTGAATATCGAGCGCACTTCACCGCTACCGGGTTCCGCAATGACTTCCTTGCGGCCGGCGTTGCTGAATACTGCACGCATCGTTTGCATCGCGTCGAACAAATAGGCGACTTCTTGCGCATTGAACAGTGCCGGCATCAGCAAAAAACCGTTTTCCTGATAGGCGGCACGCTGTGCATCATCAAGCTGCACCGCCGGCGTTGCCTCATGCGCGTAGACCACAGGATCCTGACGTGCCAGTATCCCGGCGCTGTGTTGTGTGCGGGTTGGATAAACGTCTTGCGATGGCATCATCATCCCTCCTCAACTTTCCTGCATGGTCTGGTCCGCTTCGACACGCGTGATTTCTGCCGCCGCTGCATAGGCGCCGTTTTCATCGTGCATCTCATTGCCGGTCAGCGGCGGGTTGAAAGTGCAGATCAGGTGCAAATCGGTTTCCGCACGCAGCCAATGTTCATCGTGCTTGTTCAGCGCATACAGGGTGCCCGCTTCTATGCGGAAGGTTACGCCGGAAGGAATCAGCTCCACCGAGCCGATGCCATCGATGCAATACACACCCTCCAGATGATGCTGATAGCGGATATGCGTTTGCGTGCCGGCATAGATGACGGTGTGATGCATGGAAAAACCCATGCCGTCTTCCTGCAACAGCAGGCGGCGACTGGCCCAGTTCTGCGCCTTCACATCGCGGCTGGTGCCGAGTATGTCTTTCAGTCTGCGTACGATCATGCCGTCACCTCTTTAGCCGATTCGACATGGGCGGCGGCTTTTTCGCTGACCGCCTCTGCAACTGCGTGTTCCAGAATATCGAGGCCCGCCAACAGCGTTTCCGGCTCGATCGTCAACGGCATCAAGAGCTTGACGACTTCATCCTCGCCGCCGGATGTTTCTATGATCAAGCCGTTCTGGAAAGCGATGGCCGTGATGCGATCCGCCAGCGCAGGATCAGCACAGGCAAAGCCCTGCATCATGCCGCGTCCGCGGCGCGTCAGCTTTGCTTGCGGATAGCTGAGCGCCAGTTTGTCGAGGAAGTTTTCGATTATCTGCGCCTTCTTCTGGATAGCCGCCTGGAACTTGTTGTCGCGCCAGTAGTGTTCCAGCGCCGCAGTGGCAGTAACGAAAGCCATGTTATTGCCGCGGAAGGTGCCGTTATGCTGGCCCGGCTTCCAGACATCGAACTCCGGCTTCATCAGCAGCAATGCCATAGGCAGGCCGAAACCGGATAGCGATTTCGACAGCGTGACGATATCGGGCTTGATGCCGGCCGGCTCGAAGCTGAAGAAAGTCCCGGTGCGGCCGCAACCGGCCTGGATGTCATCGACGATCAATATGATTTCGTGACGCTTGCATAACTGCTCCAGCTTCTTCAGCCAGTTCAATCCGGCCACGTTCAAACCGCCCTCGCCCTGCACGCATTCGACGATGATGGCAGCCGGCAGATCGACGCCGCTGCTCGGATCGGCAATCAGCTTGTCGAGCATCGCAATCGTGTCGATATTGATGCCGAAGTAACCCGAGTAAGGCGCGTGATGCACGTCTGACAGTGCAACGCCGGCGGCGTCGCGGAATTTCCGGTTGCCGGTCAGGGCCAGCGCACCCAGCGAGACGCCATGAAACCCGTTGGTAAATGAAATCACCATCTGGCGGCCGGTAGCATTGCGTGCCAGCTTGATGGCCGCTTCCACCGCATTGGTGCCGGTTGGACCGGTGAACTGCATTTTGTAATTCAATGCACGCGGTTTGAGCACACACGATTCAAACGTTTGCAAAAAGGCCTTCTTCGCACTGGTCGCCATGTCCAGGCCATGCACGATGCCGTCTTCCGCCAGATAATCGATGATCGCTTTTTTCATCATCGGATTGTTGTGACCGTAATTCAGCGTGCCTGCGCCGGCCAGAAAATCGATATAGGTATTTCCGCCTTCATCTGTCAGCACGGCATTCTGCGCCTTGGAAAATATGGTCGGGAACGAACGGATATAGCCGCGAACTTCTGATTCGAGTCGATTGAAAATACGCATCATGTTTCTCCTTATGGATGAGTGATGGAAGGGTCCGGGACGGCGCAATCAAACTGCACACAAGCCGGGACCGATTTGATACAGCCATTCTTCTTCGTGTTGGCCCTTGCCGAAATCGCTGCTGCCCAAGAAAGGCTTTGCTTCGATGCCGGCGTGATGACGCCGGGCATAACTGTTGAATAATTTCCGGGAGCCGAGATTGCTCGGGCTGATGGTGGTTTCGATGCGGCGGAAGCCGTGGCTGAGCGCGCAACGCGCGGCCAGATGATCCAGCATGCGCGACCCCAGACGCTGGCCCTGCATGGCGGGGGCAACAGCCACCTGCCAGATGAACAGGGTGTCTGGTTGCGCGGGCAGGATATAGGCGGTTATGGCGCCTGCCAGCTCACCGTTGACTTGCGCCACCACGCAGGTAGCGGCGTGGTGTTCGCACAGCAGCAGATAGGCGTAGCGCGAGTTCAGGTCCAGTGGCGGACAACGTGCGATCAGGTCATGCAGATCGGCGCCGTCCTGGCGTTGCGGCAAACGCAGCACGATGTGATCGGCTGCGGCGGACGCGGGAGTTACAGTTGCGCGTGCATTCATGCTTTCTCCTTTTGCGAGAAAAGCGATACCCGCAGCCGGTTTGGCCGCAGTCTCACTCGTCGGTAAAAGGGAAATCAGGTTTGCGCAGGAGCGATAAACGCCCGGGTTCTACGCAGGTTCGGCAGGTATTTTAGCTTCCAGCAATGAGGCAAATTGCTCCAGCGTGACGACCAGGGCCTGGCGATCGGCTTCCGGCAAGGCGCCCAGCGCGCTGCCAAAACCGTTCGGCAATGCCGACGGTGCATTGGCAAGAACCAGTTGGCCCGCCACCGTCACCGCGACAAATACATTGCGTCGATCGCGCGTATCGCGCTCACGTTGCACCAAACCCTTTTCTTCCAGCCGGTCAACGATGCCGACCACGGTACTGGGACTGAGCTGGATCGCCCGGCCTATGGACTTGAGCGTGCTTGGTCCGAGTTCGGCAATTGCAAGAAGCGCCACAAGTTGTGGCGATGTGATGTTGTGTGTGACGGCCAAACGCTTGGAATGGTGCTCTACGCATTGCGCAATGCGACGCACGCTTTGCAAAATACGTATCGAATCATTTACGGCTACAAGTTGGGCTATCTCAGTCATGACCGCGAGTGTAGCGAGATCTTTACATTCTGTCGCGCCACATCACCAACAGCTCACATTTTCCTGTTTTTGATATTCCGCTTGCTTGATTAACAAGCAGCCATCCTACCCGCCATATCGATTGATGTCAAATCATTCGTATAAGAATCGTATTGATGCAAATCATTATTTCAGCGCAGCATCGCTATGTGCGGTATGCCATCTTCCAGGTACACCGCCGATACCGGGCGAAATCCGAAGCCGCTGTAAAAACGTTGCAGATGTTCCTGCGCCGAGATGCGTATCGCGCTGCCGGGATAATGTTGTGCCATGCGGCGCATGCCTTCTGCCATCAACTGTTTGCCCACGCCAGTGCCGCGCACCGCTTGCACGGTGAGTACGCGGCCGAGCACCGCTTCTGCCTGCTGCTCGCCGGGCGCAAAGCAGCGCAGGCAAGCCAGCAATGTGCGCTTGCCGTTTTGTTCTTGCCAGCCCAGCAGGTGATGCGCGCGTTGATCATTGCCATCGATATCGGCATACAGGCATTGCTGCTCCAGCACGAACACGTCCTGGCGCGCCGCCAGCATCGCATACACAGCGGTGCCGTCGAGCTCGCTGAATGCCGCCCACTGCCAGGTGATCATTTCTTGTTCCAGTAACCGAATTCAGCCTCGTAGCAGGCGACATCCAGTTCCGCGACCTTGTCCTGCATCGCCGATTGCGCATCGATGATCGCCTGGTTATAGATGCTGGGACCCAATTCCTTGACGCAAAAGTCGAGCAGCAACCTGGCTTTCAGATCGCCCAGACTTTCATCCATGTTGACGTCGAAGTAGCGCTGTATGGAAGCGATCAGGCGCTCTTCCGTTTCCTTGTTTAATTTGATGGTCATGATGGTGTCTCTATGTAGAGATGCGTTAACGATGCTTCAGATATCGACCGGATCGACTTCGAGCGACCAGCGCACGCGCGACTTCATCTCGCGCAAGGCCGCAATCCAGATTTTCAAGAAGGCTTGCAAGGCCGGGCGCGAGGAACACTCGACCAGCAATTGCGCGCGGTCTACATTCGCCACCCGCGTCATTGTCATCGGTATCGGATCGTTCATCGTGATGCCGGCGTGATCGACGCAGTCTATCGCCTGATGCAGGAAATCCAGCGCAATCTTCAATTCCTTCGCTTCGGCACGCAGCAAGGCCTGGTACATGAAAGGCGGAAAACACGCCTGCTGCCGCTCTTCCAGCAACTCGGTCGCAAAGGTATCGTAATCGTGGGTGCGCACCGCGGCATACAGCGGATGTTGCGGATAGCGCGTCTGTATCAGCACTTCACTCGCGCTGCCGCCCTCCTTTTGCGCGACGCGGCCGGCGCGCCCGGCGACCTGCATCAACTGCGCAAACAGCCGCTCGCTGGCGCGGTAATCGTGCGAGAACAGCGCGGTGTCTGGATTGAGCACGCCGACCAGCGTCAGGTTCTGGAAGTCATGTCCCTTGGCCACCATTTGCGTGCCGATCAGGATATCGACTTCGCCGCGGTGCACGGTATCGAAGGCCGCCTGCGCACTGCCCTTGCGCCGCGTCGAATCGGCATCGATGCGGAGGATGCGCGCTTCCGGGAAAATCGCCTGCAGGTTTTCTTCCACCCGCTGTGTGCCCCGGCCCAGCGGTTGCAGATCGACATTGCCGCAGGTAGGGCATGATTTCGGGATCCGCTGTTCATAGCCGCAATGATGGCAGCGCAAACGGCGATCGAGTTTGTGCAACACGAGGAAGGCGCTGCAGCGCGTGCAATTGCTGATCCAGCCGCAGGAATCGCAGGCGATCACCGGTGCATAACCGCGCCGGTTCAGAAATAATAGTGATTGCTCGCCGCGCTCGATGCGCAACTTCAGCGCGGCGATCAGGGTGGCGCTGATGCCTTCTATCATTTGCTCGCGCGGCGCCTTGCGCTCCAGATCGATCAAGCCGACCCTGGGCAGCACCGCATCCCTGACTGCGCGCTCGCGCAATTCCAGCTTGCGATAGCGGCCGGACTGCGCGTGATGCCAGGTTTCCAGCGAAGGCGTGGCGGAACCCAGCACGATAGGGATACTCAATTGATGCGCGCGCCACACGGCCAGATCGCGCGCCGAATAGCGCAAACCTTCCTGCTGCTTGTAGGAAGGATCATGCTCTTCATCGACGATGATCAGTTTCAGGTGCGGCAGCGACGACAGAATCGCCAGCCGCGTGCCGAGGATGATGCGCGCCTGACCCAGGTGTGCGGCCAGCCAGTGCGTCATCCGCTCGCCTTCGGCCAGGCCGCTATGCAGCGTCGCAATCGCCACGCCGGGAAAACGTGCGCGCACGTTCGCTTCCAGCTGCGGCGTCAGGTTGATCTCCGGCACCAGGATCAGGATTTGTGCCGGATTGTGTTCATCTATGCTGTGCGCGAGGATTTGCGCGGCGGCTTGCAGATAGACTTCCGTCTTGCCGCTGCCGGTGACGCCATACAGCAGCGTAGGCGCAAAACCGGTCGCGCTGGCAATCGCATCGGCGGCGGCTTGTTGCGCCGGATTCAATTGCGGCATCGCGATCGGCGTCGCATCGTGCACGGCATCATCCTTGCCCAGCTTTTTGATGGCCTTGTCCAGCGACGTGGTTTTGAGCGCGCGCAGATTCTTAGGCAAACCCGGAATCGCAACCTCGCCCAAAGGACGCTGGTAATAGTCAGCGGCGAACGCGCACAGCGCCATCCACTCGGCAGACAGCGGCGCCAACTGGCTGCGCACCGCGATGGCTTGCTTCAACTTGTCCAGCGGGACATCGCTGCTTTCATGCACGGCGACGATCAAGCCCACGACTTCGCGCCGCCCGAACGGAACCAGGACCAGCTGGCCGGCTAGCGGACGCGCACTTTCGGCGTCGGCGGCGAGCCAGACATAGTCGAAGCAGAAATCCAGCGGCGTGTCGAGAGCGACTTTGAGGATGCAGTGTTCCACGGAGTTAATGTAATACCTGAGGAAATGATCTAACTACCCGTTTCATAAGCGCTTTTTTATCTATCCACAGCGATTGTGGATAACTTTGTGGATAACAGCCCCTTGACAGCCGGAGAGGCCAGTATTTATGCGGGTTTCAACAGATTGCCTAAAACCAAAGCACAAATAAAAACGTTTTTAATCAATGACTTGCAAATAGTTGAATTTCGTAATTAATAAAACCGTTAAATAAATCATGTTGCTGTGCACAAGCTTATTTTTGTGCATAAGTTTATTTTGATTGCCTGAAAAATGCCTGGTCCCGCCAGTTTTTTCGGTGCGCGACGCACTTTATTGACACACATGACTTTCCAAAAAGAAATGGTTTTCACTCAAGTTCTTATTGCATTTGCACCAAAACTTAATGTTCCACATAAGGAGATGCGCTAACTCCCGGTTTTTAAAAGTCTTTTAAAAATATCCACAATATCTGTGGATAACTTTGTGGACAATTAACTGGCGCTCACTATCAGTAAAGGCTGGAACTCGACCTCCTCGCCAAGCCTATTTTCAACACACAAAATAAAGTGTTTAAAATCAATTGGATAGAGCATCCTCCAGACGGGCAGACAAAATCAGGATAATAAGCATTCTCGTTGCCAGCATGCACGGTTTTGTGAATAAGCCTGGATGTTTTACGCTGGAAATTGTCTGTCAGGAATTCTCCTCCCGCTGGCTTGCACTTCTTTAATGCAACTATTGCTGCGACAAACCCAGGCGTCGATCACGGCAGCGACTTAATGTGAAGTATCAACAAGCACGCTAAGCCCCCGTTTCTAAAGTCTTTTTTATTCTATCCACAAATACTGTGGATAACTTTGTGGATAACCATGAAATATGGCGGCAAACGCCATATTTCATGCGGGTTTCAATAAAATGCCAAAACAAAAAGCAAAATATTTATCTTTTAAAATCAATGGCTTGCAAAAATACTTGGGTGGCCTGCCGCACATAAGAAGTTAAAATGATAATGCGCTCGGCAATAGCCTGTTCTGTGCATAAGATAATACGCCGCGCGCCAAAACTGACCATTTTCATACCACTTTGAGCCATTTTTACTGGCCTGACATGCAAAGCGGTGCGCGCGACGTTTGGGCGCTTATTTATGCAGCGGCCGGCTGAGTTCATGCACCGCATCGACCAGCACCGTCACCGCTTCCGGCGGCGTGAATTGCGAAATGCCATGGCCCAGATTGAAGACATGGCCGGAACCTGCCTCATGCTTGCCGAATGATTCCAGCACCTTGGCGACTTCGGCGCGGATTTGCTCCGGCTGCGCAAACAGGATGGTCGGGTCCAGATTGCCTTGCAGCGCGACGCGATCACCGACCTTGGCGCGCGCGGCGCCCAGGTTGACGGTCCAGTCCAGGCCGACCGCATCGGCGCCTACTTCGGCAATTTCCTTCAGCCACAAGCCGCCGCCCTTGGTAAACACGATGCTAGGGATACGCACGCCGTCTTTTTCCGTCTTCACGTGCTTCATCACTTCGCGCATGTAATGCAGCGAGAATTGCTGGTACGCGCCATCGGCCAGCGCGCCACCCCAGGTATCGAACATCATCACGGCTTGCGCGCCAGCATCGATCTGCGCATTCAGGTAAGCCGCAACGGTGATCGCATTGGTTTGCAAAATATGGTGCATCAGGTCCGGGCGGTTATAGAGCATCGCCTTGACGGTGCGGAAATCGTCGGAACCGCCACCCTCGACCATATAGCAGGCCAAGGTCCACGGGCTGCCGGAAAAGCCGATCAAGGGCACGCGGCCCTTGAGTTCGGTGCGAATCTGCGTTACGGCGTCGAACACATATTGCAGCGAACCCAGTTCCGGCACGCTCAGCGCCATGACCGCTTTTTCATCGCGCAGCGGGCGCTCGAACTTGGGCCCTTCGCCTTCGATGAAATACAGGCCCAGGCCCATCGCATCCGGCACCGTCAGGATGTCGGAAAACAGGATCGCCGCATCGAGGTCGTAGCGGTCCAGCGGCTGCAGCGTGACTTCGGTCGCGTAATCGGGATTCTTGGCCAGCCCGAGGAAGGAGCCGGCGCGCGCGCGGGTGGCGCGATACTCGGGCAAATAGCGGCCCGCCTGGCGCATCAGCCACAGCGGCGTGTATTCGGTCGGCTGGCGCAGCAGTGCGCGCAGGAAGGTGTCGTTCTTGAGTGGGGCGAATTGTGTAGGCATCAGGCTGATCGTGGCGGCATTGAATGAGCCGCTATTATCGCCTAAAGAGAGGCACCCGGACCGTCGATGCCGCCCGGGCGCAAAATCGCGCGGTGATTTGTCCCTTATTCCCGATGGCCTATGTTGAGCAATTTGTCGGCCCGCTCTTCCTCTGCGATGGCGCGTATATAGCTCGCAAAGTCTTCATCTTCGCCGCGCAGCAGTTGCGGCAACAGATAATAGAAATCCTCGCGCCGGCACCATTCGCGCATGTAATCGTCCCACGAATGCCAGCGCCGCAACGGCAGCCCGCGCAAGTCTGGCTCGTACGACACGATGTAGGCGCGCTCGAACAGGGCAATCAGCATTTCGAATATGATCAGCGCGCGCTCGCGCTGTTCGTCGCTCAAGTCCCTGCGCGTCGTCGCGCTGCGCAATTGCAGGTCGGGATTGTCCAGCACGATTTTCAGGAAATCATTATAGGCATTCTGCAATAGCTGATACGCCTC
This sequence comes from Herminiimonas sp., assembly GCF_030645555.1. Taxonomy (GTDB): domain Bacteria; phylum Pseudomonadota; class Gammaproteobacteria; order Burkholderiales; family Burkholderiaceae_D; genus Oxalicibacterium. Next base: position 907 of record NZ_JAUSME010000348.1, on the reverse strand, counting down.
TTCATCCTCGGCATCGCGCTCCTTGCGCTGCTGGTGCAGGAACAGGAAGATCGCAAACGGCAAAGCCAGCGTCGTCACAACGAAACTGGCCAGTTCCCAGGATCCGGGGTCGAGAAAAAAGCTCATGCTTGGGCAGGAAAGAAAAAGATGCCCCAGTGTACCGCGAGCACGCAAGCGATAGCGCGTTGTTGGCACACACAGTCCGCCATCCCCGCATTCCCCGCTTACAATGATTGCAGGCTCATCACGGCAAACCAACCATGCATCAGCAACTCGATTGCGACATCCTCATTGTAGGCGGCGGCATCAACGGCGCCGGCATTGCGCGCGACGCTGCCGGCCGCGGCCTGTCCGTCGTGCTGTGCGAGAAGGACGATCTCGCCTCGCACACCTCATCCGCCTCGACCAAACTGATCCACGGCGGCTTGCGCTACCTCGAACAATACGATTTCAGCCTGGTGCGCAAGGCGCTGATAGAACGCGAAGTGCTGATGCGCAGCGCGCCACACCTGATACGTCCGCTGCGCTTCATCATGCCGCACGACCGGGGCCAGCGCCCCGGCTGGATGATACGCGCCGGCATGTTCATCTATGACCATCTGGCAAAACGCGAACTGCTGCCCGGCTCGCATGGCATCAAGCTGCGCGCACATGTAGCTGGCGCGCCGCTGAAAAATACCTTCGTCAAGGGCTATGCCTATTCCGACGGCTGGGTCGACGACGCGCGCCTGGTCGTGCTGAATGCGCTGGACGCCGCAGAAAAAGGCGCCGCCATCCTGACCCGCACTGCCTGTGTCGCGGTCGAACGACCCGGCGATCACTGGCATGCGACGCTGCGCAAGGCCTACGATGAAACCGTCGAAGTCCGCGCCCGGTCTTTGATCAACGCTACCGGTCCGTGGGCCGC
>NZ_JAUSME010000347.1 GCF_030645555.1 Herminiimonas sp. | reverse complement strand
GCGGCCGAAACCGGCAATGATCACATGCTGCTGCGCGGACATCGTGCGCGTCGCAATCTGCGTCAGTGCCAGCGATTGCGTCATCCATTCATTCGATGACATTTTCATCACGATCGCATCGGATTTGGCGAGGATGATAGGTGCGGCCAGCATGGAGAGCACCATCGATGCCAGTATCAGTTGCACTAACAGCGGCTCCAACAGATTCAGGGCGCCGACCTGGCTCAGCAAGACGAAACCAAATTCACCCGCCTGCGCCAGCGCCAGCCCGGTACGCAATGCCACGCCCAGCGGCGCGCCAAACCATCTGGCGAGTATCGCAACCAGTGCGAATTTCAGGAAAACCGGCACCGTCAGCAATAACAACACCAGCCACCAGTATTCGATCACCAGCCGCACATTCAGCATCATGCCGATGGTGATGAAAAACAAACCCAGCAACACGTCGCGGAATGACTTGATGTCTTCTTCCACCTGGTGCTTGTATTCGGTTTCGGAAATCAGCATGCCGGCGACAAAGGCGCCCAGCGCCAGCGACAAGCCGGCCATTTCAGTGATCCACGCTGCCCCCAGCGTGATCAGCAAAAGGTTCAGCATGAACAGTTCCTGCGAGCGGCGCTTGACGACGATGCGGAACCAGCCGCGCATCAGCTTGTGGCCGACGAACAGCAGCAGCAACAGCACGATGACAGCCTTGAAGGTAGCCCAGGACAAGGTGGCGACCAGATCGCCTTTCGGATTGGCGAGCGCCGGGATCAGGATCAACAGCGGCACCAGCGCCAGATCCTGGAACAGCAATATGCCGATGATGCGACGGCCATGCTGGCTTTCCAGCTCCAGCCGCTCCGTCAATACCTTGGAAACGATGGCCGTCGACGACATCGCCAGTGCACCGCCGATCGCAAATGCCGCCTGCCAGCTGATACCGCTCAAACGCGTAAAGATATGCGCGGCCAGCCAGCCAAATATCATGGTCGCGATGATAGTCAGCAACACCTGCGCCATGCCCAGACCGAAGACGGTACGCCGCATCGCCGACAGCTTGGCCAGAGAAAATTCCAGTCCGATGGAAAACATCAAAAACACCACGCCGAATTCAGCCAGCGCATGGGTAGTGGCACTGTCCTCGGCCCATCCCAGCGTGTGTGGCCCGATCAGGATGCCGGCGACCAGATAACCCAGCATCGGCGGCAAATGCATCATGCGGAAAGCGACCACGCCCAAAACCGCAGCGGCAAGCAACAAAAGCGTCAGTTCTAATGGGGAAAACATAAAGGTGCAGCCGGCTGGGTTATTCGGAAAATCAGGACAGAATAATCAAAACACATTTTTGTTACGTCTGGCAGGTTTTTTGCTTTGCGAATTCGTTTATACTTTCCGCATGAGTGTACCCCATGCAAAAACCCCGCCGGCAACTTTTGATGCCAACAGCGCAGCGCGCGCGCTGCAATTTGCGCGCGCCACCCTGCAAATCGAAGCAGATGCAATCCTTGCGCTAAAGCAACGCATCACCGACGAAACCAGCACGCAATTCATCACGGCCGTTTCCCTGCTGCTGCAATGCAAGGGCCGCGTCGTCGTCTCCGGCATCGGCAAGTCTGGCCATATCGCCCGCAAGATAGCCTCGACCCTCGCCTCCACCGGTACGCCGGCGCTGTTTGTCCATGCGGCGGAAGCATCGCACGGCGATCTGGGCATGATCACGGCCGACGATGCGCTGATTGCGATTTCGTACTCCGGCGAGGCTGGCGAATTGCTGGCCATCGTGCCCATCATCAAGCGCATGGGCGCGACCCTGATCACGATTACCGGCAACGATGACTCCACGCTGGCGCAACTGGCCGATGTCCATTTGAACGTCAGGGTCGACAAGGAAGCCTGCCCCTTGAATCTGGCGCCGACCGCCAGCACCACCGCCACGCTGGCGCTGGGCGATGCACTCGCCGTTGCCTTGCTGGATGCGCGCGGCTTCGGCGAAGAAGATTTCGCCCGCTCGCA
>NZ_JAUSME010000346.1 GCF_030645555.1 Herminiimonas sp. | reverse complement strand
GTCGAGCTGGAATCCCTGTCCATCGCCGATTTCGAGCGCATCCTGACCGGCACCGACGCCTGCCTGACCATGCAATACCAGGCCTTGCTGGACACTGAAGGCGTGCACATCGAATTTGCGCAGGATGGCATACAGCGGATGGCTGAAATTGCCTATGCGGTCAATGAAAAAACCGAAAACATAGGCGCCCGGCGTTTATATACGGTGATGGAAAAACTGCTGGAAGAAATCTCGTTTTCCGCCAGTGAAAATCCGAATCAGGTCCTGACCATCAACGCCGCTTATGTAGAAGAAAGACTGGGAGCCTTGTCGGTGGACGAGGATTTATCGCGCTACGTCTTGTAATCATAACCAGGCGCGCATCGCCCGATGCGCGCCATGCATATCATGGCCAATAAAGCACTCGCCAAACGGCAAAAGCTCACGATCCGCCTCGAACCTTCCCACAGAGCGCTGAAGCCGCGCAACCCGGTCGCAGTCGCGGCCAAACAGCGCGCTGCCGGCTCGCATCAAAAATCCATTTCCGCCCAGCGTCAGGTGCAAAAACGCTTGCTGAAGATCAAGTTGTCCGAACCCGACGATCAATAAGTCCGCCCCTTCCGCAGCGACTGATCCAGCCACAAGCCGTTTGCCGATTGATCCGGCATGATTTGTTTGTTATAAGGAACGCAGCACGCAGATTCGCGTCTGATGGACTCTACCGTATCGCTGAGGAGAACATGATGGCTCTACCGCACGCAACATCCGGCCAGTTGATCGATATCCGGCCGCTGGGACCACGGATAGACGCAGCCGTTTCGAATGCGCTGTTCAAAACCCCGCAACTTGAATTGATGCGCCTGGTGCTGCCGCGCGGCAAAGGCATGCCCGAGCATACGGTGCCGGGCGCGGTGACTATCCAGTGCCTGGAAGGTGTGATTGAATTAAGCGCGCATCAAACCACCCAAACCGTGTATGCAGGCGGGCTGGTTTATCTGGCCGGTGGAGAACCCCATGCGCTGCATGCGCTGGAAGATTCCTCGGTTTTATTGACGCTACTGCTGCAGAACTAAAACCGCCGGTGAGTTGAGGCAAGGCTGGCTGCAGCCGAATTCAGGCGGCTTCGGCACGCGGATCGCGCGCCAGCAAAAGATTCACCATGTCCAGCGGTGAGTCGCCGTCAAACAGCACTGCCGCCACTGCATTGGTGATCGGCATATCGATGCCCCGCTCGGCTGCCAACTGACGTACGGCTTTGGCGCAAGGCACGCCTTCTGCAACGTGGCCCAGCTCGCTGACGATTTGCGCCAGCTTTTTTCCCTGCGCCAGACCCAGGCCAACCTTGCGGTTGCGTGACAGATCACCGGTACAGGTCAGGATCAAGTCACCCATGCCGGTCAAACCCATGAAAGTTTCCGTGTGCCCGCCGAGCGCAACGCCGAGCCGCGTGATTTCCGCCAGGCCGCGCGTAATCAGGGCCGCGCGCGCATTCAAGCCCAACCCCAGGCCATCGATGACACCGGTGGCGATCGCCAGTATGTTTTTGACTGCGCCACCTACCTCGACGCCTATCAAGTCATCGGTCGAATAAATCCGCATGCTGGAACCGTGGACGGCGCTGACCACGCGTTCGCGCAAGGCAGCATCATCGGATGCAATCGCCAATGCGCATGGCAGGCCGCGCGCAACCTCTTGCGCAAAAGACGGACCGGACAAGGCGCCGGCGGGGATGCCGCTGCCCAATACCTCGTGCACGATCTGATGCGGCAACAGATGGGTGTCCACCTCGAAGCCCTTGCACAAGCAGACGAGGTTGGGTATCGAATAGGATTTCAATTGCAGCGCCAGCGGCCGCAAACCGGCCAGCGAAGTGGCAACCAGCAGCAAGCCATCCGCACCTGCATGCGCAACTGCGGCAGCAAAATCAGAGCTCAAGACCAGGCTGTCCGGCAAATGGAAGCCGGGCAGATAAGTGGTATTTTCACGCTGCTGTTGCGCTGCCTGCATGACCTCGACATCACGCCCCCACAACACAACGGCGTGTCTATCCGCCAGCGACATCGCCAACGCCGTGCCCCATGCGCCTGCGCCAAGTATGGTGATATTCATGCAGTGAATTTAATCGATTCGATAGAGAAGAGTGTGAATACTAACAGGCAGGCTGGCCCGGCAACAGCGAGGCAATTGCAAGCGGCGGCTACTCGCCCCACACTTCAGTTACTTTTGCAAAGCCGGTCGGCCCATCCCTGTGCTTGAGTTTGACCCAACCCGAGGCGGCCGGCGCCAGCAATTCGAGCAGCACGCCTTTGTCGGCCATGGCTAGCACGGCGGCAGCTTCTTCTGCCGTTGCGTGCAACTTGATATTGGCGGCTGTCACGATCACGTTACGCTTCACAGCAAGCGCTGTCGTCTCTATCCAGAACAAATCGCCGGCCGCATCGCGCACCTTGCTCCAGCCGCCCTGCGTCAACACGACTTCTACCGGCATGCCGCGCGGTGCTACAAATATCTTGCGCCCCTTGTCTGAGGGTGCGTTGTACAGCACAGCAGGCTGGGCGCCGACCGACTTGTATTCCGCAGCATGCAGCGCGCTCATGCCCAGCGTGGCAAACAGCAAGGCTGCAAAGATGGGGGAAGAGCATTTCATGCGATCACCTTCACACATAATCCGGGAGGCTGCAGGCGCGCAAGACACTGCGCGCCTGCATCGGGATGACTCAGGGGATAACTTAATGCCTGGCTGCGGAACCGTCGGCCATCACGATGCCGGACGCGTTTTCCTGCTGTTGCTGGGCAAACGCTTCCAGCCGTTGCTGGTACACCGATTCAAAATTGATTTCACTCAAATGCACAGGCGGGAAACCGGCACGGGTGATCGCATCGGCGATATTGGCGCGCAGATAAGGATAAATGACGTTCGGGCAACCGATGCCGAGCAAAGGATCGAGTTGTTCATCCGGGACATTGCGGATTTCAAAAATGCCGGCTTGCTTGCCTTCGACCAGAAATGCGATCTTGTCATTGATTTTTGCAGTGACTGTAATCGTCACTGTGGATTCGAATATGCCTTCGGCCAGCGGCTGTGCGCCTACGTCGACTGCAACTTCGATCGCAGGGCCTTCCTGCTCGAGAAAAATTTCCGGGGAATTCGGTTGCTCAAGCGACAGATCTTTCAGGTAAACACGTTGGATCTGGAATACAGGTTGTAGATTTTCGTCAGCCATGAAGCACTTTCAGTCAGATTAAAAATGGAGGGCAAAGCCTCCGAACAGGTTACAACACAAACATCCACTTGCGGCGCGTGCGCCAGGCTTCAGGCGCCTTGCAACAGGGCATCCAGCTTGCCGAGGCGCTCCAGTGCATTCAAATCATCGAAGCCGCCAACGTGCGTGTCGCCGATATAAATCTGCGGCACGGTGCGACGGCCGGTTTTTTCCATCATCGCAGCGCGTTGTGCGGGATCGAGATCAACCCGGATCTTTTCTATCTGGTCTATGCCCTTGGCCGTCAACAAACGCTCGGCCATCGTGCAATATGGGCAAACCCCGGTGCTATACATCACTACATGCGCAGTCATACATCATCCTTTTACTTGGTAGTCGGCAGACCTTGCGATTGCCATGCATCCAGTCCACCGAGTAGACTATAGGCTTCTGCGTAACCTTCTTTTTTCAGTTGTGCGGTTGCTTTTGCCGATCGCACGCCCTTCTCACAGACCACGATCACCGGCTTGGCCTTGAATTTTTCCAATTCGACAACACGAGTTTTCAATTCTTTCAGCGGAATGTTTTTCGCATCGCGTATGTGGCCGGCAGCGAATTCTTCTGCAGTGCGCACGTCGAGTATCAGGGTTTTGCCTTGATTAATGATTTGCGTAGCCTGTAGCGCGCTGACTTTTGCACCGGTACGCTGCAATGTGTGTGCGACCAAGGCGCCACCCGACAAAAGCACGATGCCGATGAGGAAAATGTTATCAATGATGAATTTCACGTTGTTCCAATGAGTAGAAAGAATGTTCGCATTATAAAATAGAAGACCGAATACAATTCGGATTCGGCATTTTGCATCAAAAAACCATTACTTACCTATTAGAACCATGTACAAAATCGTATTGATGCGCCACGGCGAGTCCACATGGAATCTCGATAATCGCTTTACCGGCTGGGCCGATGTCGATTTGACTGAAAAAGGCTGTGCCGAAGCCAGGCACGCCGGCGTATTGCTGCGCGAAGCAGGTTTCAGCTTTGACCTTGCTTACACTTCCGTCTTGAAACGCGCGATCCGCACGCTGTGGATGACCCTCGATGAAATGGATTTGATGTGGATACCGGTGGTCTGC
>NZ_JAUSME010000036.1 GCF_030645555.1 Herminiimonas sp. | reverse complement strand
CTTTTTGCTATGCCTTGCGGCTCAATGCTTTATTTAACGGCGACGTGTCAGCGCATCGTCACGCTCATCTTCCGGCGCTTCTTTTTTCGTATCGTCTTCCACATCGCTCAACGATGGCGGTGGCTGGAAGCTGGCCAACAGCGCAATACGGCTTTCCGGCGTTTCCAGGCTGATGCGGCCCAGTGCACCGATGCGGTAATCCTGCAGGAAGATATGCGCCGCTTTTTCCAGGTCGAGTTCGCCGCCCTTGATGCGCAGGCCGCGGCGCAAGGCCACGCCTTCGATCACGCTGACGCCATCTATGCCTTCGGTCGCAAACCCGTAACGCGCACTCAGCAATTGCGGATAACGCACCAGCAGGATATCGGCTAGGAAGGTCGCGACTTCTTCTTCTATCAAGGCATTGCTGCCGATCGCATGGCTGGCGGCCAGCATCAAGCCATCGCTCGGAGGTGCAATCTTCGGCCAAAGCATGCCGGGCGTATCGGTCAGCACCATGTTATTGCCCAGGTACAGGCGTTGCTGCATCTTGGTGACGGCAGGTTCATCGCCGACTTTCGCCACGCGCTTCTTGAGCAGCGCATTCATCAAGGTCGATTTACCGACGTTGGGTATGCCCATGATCATGATGCGCAAAGGCTTCAATGCAGTGCCGCGATGCGGTGCAATTTTCAGGCTCAGGGCGGGAATCTTGGCGACGTCGGATGGCTTCTTGCAGCTCAGCGCAACCGCATGCACGTTTTTCTGTTTATTATAAAAATCCAGCCAGACCTTGGTGGCGGCAGGATCGGCCAGATCGCTCTTGTTGAGGATCTTCAGGCAGGGCCGCTGCCGGAACGTGCGCAATTCTTCTATCATCGGATTGCAGCTGGCTTGCGGCAGGCGCGCATCCAGCACTTCGATGATCATATCGACCTTTTCCATGGCCTCCGCCGCCTTCTTGCGGGCGGCGTTCATGTGACCTGGGTACCATTGTATGGACATGCGTGACTTTATCTGAGGGAAGCAAGCCGCTATTTTACTCGCTCACAGCCCGGACAGATGAGTAGCATGTCGAGCTTGCACAATATTGCCGGCGGCAAGCCGGTCCCGGGGTGTCATACGCGCGTCATATACGGCGTGCACGATACCCGTCTCAGCGCCAACGGGGCCTGGCGCGAAAAGGGCCCCGACCAATTCCTTGCGCTGCGTGCTGCCAGACAGGCAGTACAGAAAAATTGTCTATCGTGCACCTTCTTCACGTCCTCCGCTATTCCCCCCTGATGCCGCTGCGAGCTGGCCGGCAGTGTGTGCTGGCGCGCCTGCAGGCGCCGGGCAGGCAATGATCGCAGCCACCGGCTTGACGTATGGCTCGGATCAATCCGGCTTGATCTGGGGTTACCTGTTCGGGCGCGGGCCGCAAGCCGTATTGATCAGTTCTGCCGAGGCGCTGGCATGGCTGCACCCGCAAGCGCCGCACCCGCCCGGCGAATTCATCTGGCTGCATTTCAACCTGAGCAATACCGCCAGCGAGAAATGGATGAGCGAGCATGCCAGCGTGGCCGACGAATTCAATGAAGCGCTGCACGACGGCTCGCGCTCGACGCGCATCGAGCTGGCAGACAATACGCTGATCGCCGTCGTCAACGATGTGCTGCACAATTTTTCCCTCGACTCTGCCGACACCGCCACCCTGTGGTTGAGCTTGACGCAGCATGTCGTCATCAGCGCGCGCCGCGCACCATTGAAGTCGATAGAGCGCCTGCGCCAGGCCGTGCAAGGCGGCGCGGCGATACGCTCGTCGGTCGAACTGCTGGTGCATCTGTTGCGCGACCAGGCCGATGTACTGGTCAAGATCGTGCGCGATGCCGTCGCGCGTGTAGACACGGTGGAAGACCGGCTGCTGGCAGGTCGCCTGAACCAGCAGCGCAGCGACCTCGGCGCACTGCGACGCATACTGGTACGCCTGCAGCGCTTGCTGGCGCCGGAACCGGCAGCGCTGTTTCGCCTGCTGCAAAAACCGCCTACCTGGGTGGCGGAACTCGATACACAGGAGTTGCGCCAGTCGACCGAGGAATTCTCCGTCGTCTTGAGCGACATGAGCTCGCTGCAGGAACGCATCAAGCTGTTGCAGGAAGAAATCGCGGCGCAAGTCAATGAAGAAAACAGCCGCAGCCTGTACGTGCTGACGATAGTCACGGTGCTCGCCCTGCCTATCAACCTCATCGCCGGCTTGCTCGGCATGAATGTAGGCGGCATCCCGCTGGCCGAACATGCATACGGATTCTGGATAGTGGCCGGCATCGTGGCCACCTTCACCGTCTTCGCAGTGTGGTTCGTGGTGCGCAAGCAAAGACAGGATTGACGGTCAGCCTGTCTCTTCCCGCATCATCGATTCGACATGCTCCCGAGACGGGCAATCTCGCATAGAATCTGGTGGCCAGTCTAAATTCTGTACGCGCATTGCAGGCAGCGCCTACTCGCTCAATCTGTTACGGAAAATACAATGTTCGCCAAAGTGCATGCAGTCGCCAAACAAGTCAGTGAAATCGTGGTCGGCAAGGATATGCAAATACGTCAGGCGCTGGTCTGCCTGCTGGCCGGCGGCCATTTGCTGATCGAGGATGTACCCGGCGTCGGCAAGACCACGCTGGCACATGCGCTGGCGATCTCGCTGGGCCTGCAATTCAACCGGCTGCAATTCACCAGCGATCTGCTGCCGGCCGACGTGGTCGGCATTTCGATTTTCGATCGCGAGAAGAATGCCTTCGTCTTCCATCCCGGTCCGGTCTTCACGCAGGTGTTGCTGGCCGATGAAATCAATCGCGCCACGCCGAAAGCGCAATCTGCCTTGCTGGAAGCGATGGAAGAACGCCAGGTAACAGCCGATGGCGTCACGCGCAACCTGCCGCAACCTTTCTTCGTCATCGCCACGCAAAATCCTGCGCACCAGATCGGCACCTTCCCCTTGCCGGAATCGCAAATGGACAGATTCCTGATGTGTCTGTCGCTGGGCTATCCGGATGCGGCTGCCGAACGCGCCTTGCTGATGGGTGAAGACAGGCGCACCTTGCTGAAGGCGATGCGCATGGCGATGCTGCCGGCCGACCTGATCGCGGCGCAAGCCGAGCTGAAGAATATCCATGTCTCGTCAGCATTGATCGATTACATCCAGGCCTTGGCGCAGGCATCGCGCCAGAATGGGATGTTCGTCGAAGGCTTGAGTCCGCGCGCAACGATAGCCTTGCTGCAGGCTGCGCGTGCATGGGCGGCCATGGAAGGACGCAATCACGTGATCCCGGAAGACGTGCAGTCGGTATTGGTGCCGGTTGCCGCACACCGCCTGCGTGCACTGAAGTCGACTGCCGGCAGCGCCTTGAGCAGCCGCGACCTGGTCGTGCAGATGATGAAATCGGTAGCCGTCTGATTCAGGCGCATCGATACAGACGCATCATCAGGCAACGGTCATGACTCGCACCTTGAGCACGATGCTGCACCAGTGGACGGACAAGTGGCTGTTCAAGCTGCGCGATGCCGAACAGGGCGAAGTCATGCTGAATCAGCGCCGCGTCTTCATCGTGCCTACCCGTGCCGGCCTGACCTACGGCGTGATGCTGATCGTGCTGTTCCTCTGTTCCGTCAACTACGACCTCAGCCTCGGTTTTGCGCTGACGTTCCTGCTGGCCGGCTGCGCGATCATAGACATGCACCTGACCTTCCGCAATCTGGCCCATCTCTACCTTCGGCCGGGCCGCGCTGCCGCCGTATTCGCCGGCGAAGATGCACAGTTCGAACTGCACTTGGGCAATCGCCGCAAGCATGATCGCTATGCGATCTGGCTCGCCTTCATCGTCGGTGATGGCGCTGCGATAGAACAGGTGACAGATATTGCGGCCGACAGCAGCACCAGCGTCACCCTCAGCACGCCTACGCACGAACGCGGCTGGCTGACCGCTCCGCGCATACGTCTGCAGACACGCTTCCCGCTAGGCTTGCTGCGCGCGTGGAGTTACTGGCAACCGGCGATGCGCGTACTGGTTTACCCACACCCGGAAGAAAATGCCCCACCCCTGCCCCTGATCGAAGGCGAAAACGCAGATGGCCGCGGCCATGCCGGACATGACGACTTCGCCGGCATACGCGCCTATCAGGCGGGCGACTCGATACGCCATCTGGCATGGCGACAAATCGCGCGCACAGACCATGGCCCGCTGGTGACCAAGCAATTCGAAGGCGGCGCCAGCAGCGAACTGGCGATCGACTATGCAAAATTGCCGAGCGTAATGGATGTCGAATTGAAGCTTGCACGCATGACGCGCTGGGTGCTGGCAGCAGAAGCGCGCGGCCTGCCATATGCCTTCCGTCTGGGCAGCACGCATTTTCCTCCCGATGCAGGCCCGGCCCATCAAGCCGCCTGCCTGCAGGCGCTAGCCTTGTATGAGCGTGCTGCATGAGCGTGCTGCACAAGGTCTTGCCATCACTCGCCACGCGCGCGGCACGTCCTATGTCGCGCGACAAGGCAGACACGCTGTTGCTGCTGTTTGCCTGTGCGCTGGTACTGGCACCGCATGCCTTGCATCTGCCGCCGTGGATCACCGGCCTCAGCATAGGATTGATGCTCTGGCGCGGCTGGATTACCTTTCGCGGCAACCGCATGCCGCCGCGCTGGCTCTTGCTGCCCATCGCGGTGCTGGCGATGGCTGCCACGTATCTGAGCTTCAAGACCTTGTTCGGCCGCGATGCCGGCGTGGCGATGCTGGTGCTGCTGCTGACATTCAAATTGCTGGAAATGCGCGCCAGCCGGGATTTGTTTGTCGTCGTGTTCCTGAGTTTCTTCCTGCTGCTGACCAATTTCTTTTATTCGCAAACCATAGCCACAGCAGTACTGATGGTGGCTGCGGTGATTACGATCCTGACGGCGCAACTATCGTTTCAATATACCGGCCTCGTGCCGCCGCTGCGCAAGCGCCTGCGGCTGGGCACGATGATATTCGCACTGGCAGTCCCGCTGACTGTGGTGCTGTTCATCCTGTTCCCGCGCATACAGGGGCCGTTGTGGGGCATGCCTGGCGACGCCAATACGGGCCGCAGCGGCTTGTCCGACAGCATGGCACCGGGCAATATCGCCAAGCTTGCACTGTCGGGCGAGATTGCCTTTCGCGTCAAGTTCACCGATCCAGTACCTGAACAATCCAGACTGTACTGGCGTGGCATCGTGCTCGGACAATATGACGGCCGCACCTGGACCAGGCGGCAAACGCGCAATCTCCAGAGTAAAGCGATTACATTAAACACGCGCGGCACTCCGGTACGCTATCAAGTCACGCAGGAGCCCGGCACGCAACCGTGGCTGTTTGCCATCGAAATGCCGCAGGCGGTACCGCAATTGCCCAACAACCGCACCGGCGTCACACCCGATTTGCAACTGGTGTCGGAACGCCCGATCAGGGAGCGCGTACGCTACGATGTGGCGTCTTACCTGGATTACGACCTGCAACCGGATGAGAACCGCTATTCCTTGCAGCAATGGCTGGAACTGCCGGCCAGCTACAACCCGAATGCAATGGCCTTCGCAGCCGAGATGCGCAGGCAATCAGCGGATGACCTGACGCAGGTAAGCAATGTGCTGAAATTCTTCCGCACAGAAAAATTCAGCTACACGCTGGAACCGCCGCTGCTGGGACGCAACGGGATTGATGACTTCCTGTTCTCCACCCGCGCCGGCTTTTGCGAACATTATGCTGCTGCCTTCGTCGTCCTGATGCGGGCGATGGATATCCCGGCGCGGGTCGTGACCGGTTACCAGGGCGGCCAGCTCAATCCGGTCGATGGCTACCTGACGGTACGCCAGTCGGATGCGCATGCGTGGGCAGAAGTCTGGATAGAAAAACGCGGCTGGATAAGGGTGGACCCGACCGCCGCGGTTGCCCCGAACCGGATCGCGCGCAACCTGGCCGGCGCCGCTGCAAGCACACCCGCATTCGGCGGCTTGATCAACATGAATGTAGGCGCCAATTCATGGCTGCGCAAAATCAGGTTTGGCTGGGATGCCGTCAACAATGGCTGGAATCAATGGGTGTTGAATTACACGCCGGATAGGCAAAAGAGTTTGCTGCGTGCGCTGGGCCTGGGTGATATCGACTGGCGCACGATGACGGCGTTGATGTTCGCCGCTGGTGGTGTCATCATGTTGCTGATTACCTTTCCACTGCTGGCCAACCGCAGGAAAATCGATCCGGTCGGCGCTGCCTATGCAAGGCTATGCAAACAAATGGCGCGACTGGGTTATCCGCGTCAGCCCCATGAAGGTCCGCGTTCCTATTCCGTGCGGCTGATGTCCGCTCCTGCACTCACGCAAGAGCAGAAGCATGCCGCCAGAAATTTTCTGATCCTGTATGAAGCCGCGCTTTACCGTCCGCTGGCAAAAACATCGCTGCCCGACTTGCTGTCGAAACTTAAATCACTATTGAAACTATCTCGATGAAATCTGCATTATTTACCCGCCATGCCTCATTGCTTGCACTCTCTTCAGCACTGGCCCTGACCGGTTGCGCCTTTGCGCACGACAACAGTAGTAAAGCGCACACACCGATCAAGAAGAACAAGGTTGTCAAACCTGTACAAGGCGATGAATTCGCCAACTTCAACCAGTGGCGTGATGTCAGCGATTTCATAGACCAGATGGTGGAAAAAAACGGCTTTGACAAGCAACAGCTGCAAGCCACCCTGAGCAAGACCCATTATGTAGACAGCGCCATCCAGTTGATGAAACCGGCGCCGGCGAGCAAACCCAAAAACTGGGTCGCCTATCGCAGCCGCTTCGTCGAACCTGTACGCATCGATGCCGGCGTCGCCTTCTGGAATGTGCATGCAGATGCGCTGGCGCGCGCCGAAGCGCAATATGGCGTGCCGGCAGAAATCATCGTCGCCATCCTCGGCGTGGAAACCGTGTACGGCCGCAACACCGGCAACTTCCGCGTAATGGATGCGGTCACGACGCTGGCCTTCGCCTATCCAGATACGCCTAACCGTACTGCGCGCTCAGCCTATTTCCGCGGCGAACTGGAAAACACTTTGCTGTTTGCGCGCGAATCCGGCATCGATCCATTTTCACTGCTGGGTTCCTATGCAGGAGCAATCGGCTGGCCGCAATTCATGCCGGGCAGCATACGGAAATTCGCCGTCGACTTCGATGGCGATGGCCGCATAGACTTGCGCAATTCACCAGTGGATGCAATTGGCAGCATCGCCAGATTTCTGGTGTTGCATGGCTGGCGCAGCGGCGAACCGGTGGTATTTCCAGCACGGCTAGACACGACCGGCAGCGAATGGCAACGCTTCATAGGACAAGGACTGGAAGCGAAATTCAGCCTGCAGGAATTGAAGGCGGCGGGTGTGACGCCGCTGATCGAACCGCCGGCCGGCATGCCCTTCGGTCTGGTTGATTTGCAAAATGGCGAAGAGCCGACCGAATACTGGCTGGGTGCAGCCAACTTCTTTGCGATCACGCAATACAACCGCAGCTTCTTTTATGCGATGTCGGTTCATGATTTGAGCCGCGCAGTGCGCATGGCGCGCAATTACTAAGACACGAAACCGCCACCACAGCGGTGAGCGTCTGGCCGCTTAACGGGCTGCGGCCGGCGCCTTCAGGGTTTGCATATCGATTTGTATCGATACGCCATCGCCAGTGATCCAGACTTGTGCATCCTGTATCGTGCATTGCAACTGCATGTTGCGCTGTGCCAGCTTGGCCAGCGCCTGACTGGTCGCTGCCGGCAGATTGAATACGCTCAGGTTTTTTGCACGATCGACCTTGTTGGCAATCTGGTTCCACCAGATATTGCTCATGCTGCTGTAACTGTAAATGATGACCTGGCTGGAGCGACCGCAGGCTTTCATGATGCGCTTCTCATCCGGCTGACCGACTTCTATCCACAGATCGATCGCGCCGGTCAAATCCTTGAGCCACAAATCCGGCTCGTCATCCGCACTCAAGCCCTTGCCGAATGCCAGCGCCGCACTTGCGTGTAAAACAAAGGCCAGTATCCTGACCATCATCCGCTCATCGGTTTCAGAAGGATGGCGCGCAATCGTCAGCATATGCCCATCATAATAGTGCCGGTCCATGTCAGCGATTTGCAGGTCGGCTTTGAAGATGGTTGATTTGAGGGCCATGAATTTTTGCTCTTGATGTAAATGCGGTGATGAAGCGTAGCGCTTGACGGTGGCAAGAATAGCCGATCTGCCGCTTGCATAGCGATCATTTTTTGCATGCGCAATGCAATATTGCTGCGTTTCTATCTAGGTAACAGCAACTGTCGACACCAGCGTTTAAAATGGACGCCCTACCGGAAAGCCCCACATGCAAACTAACACTCCCTCCGCATCCCGCGATGCGATCATCACAGCGACCCGCACATGGCTGGAAAAAGCCGTGATCGGGCTAAACCTGTGCCCGTTCGCAAAAGCCGTGCATGTCAAAAACCAGATCCGCTATATCGTCAGCGCGGCGACAGACACGGAGGCATTACTGAGCGATCTGGAAAATGAATTGCAGGCCCTGCATGCAGCAGATGCTGCCGACATTGATACGACACTGTTGATCTTCCCCGACGTGCTGCAGGATTTTATGGATTACAACGACTTCCTGGAAGTCGCCGATGCAGCAATAGAAAAACTGGAACTGGATGGCGAAATCCAGATTGCCAGCTTTCATCCGCAGTATCAGTTCGCCGGAACGAAAACGGATGACATAGAAAACTATACCAACCGCTCGCCTTACCCGATCCTGCATCTGCTACGTGAAGCGAGCATAGAACGCGCAGTCGCGGCATTTCCAGAGGCCGAGATGATATTCGAAAAGAATATGGAAACCTTGCGCCAGCTCGGGCTAGAAGGATGGCGAAAATTGTAACTTGCCGCATTATCAACTTAGGCTTATTATTATTTTGATAATAATCTGAGTTGCCGCTGTTTCATCCCTTTTCTTCGGCTTGATATAATGGCGTATTGATTATTAGCAAACTGGATCCACATAGAAAATTGTATTAAAACAATTTTTCAAAAATAAACTTACTTTTTGGAACTTTTCCCGTATCGCATATAACTAATAAGATACAAAAAAGACACTGAGTTTTAATTGCTTTTT
>NZ_JAUSME010000333.1 GCF_030645555.1 Herminiimonas sp. | reverse complement strand
GGCGAGGGCCGCACCCCGGGCCAGCCCGCTGGCCTTGGTGAAGGGAAGCAGCAGCAGCGGGAACACGATGTAGTACCAGGTTTCGTTGGCCAGGCTCCAGAGCGCGAAATTGCCGCCGAAGCGGGGCACGGCCATGTCCTGAAGACCGAACAGGTTTCCGGCGAAGGCGGCGACAGACCAGGGATTGTCGCTGGCGAAGTCGAACCGGCGCGGATCGACCAGGTCCATCAGGATTGCCAGCAGCAGCGTGAGCACGAAGGCGGGCACCAGCACGATCCACAGGCGGGTGATGCGGTCGATCGCATAGGGCAGCATGATATCGGGCTGGCCGAGACGGTTGAGCAGGCTGCCGCCGACCAGCCAGCCACTGAGCAGGAAGAAGATCACGACGGCCTGGTGCGCGAACCCGGTGAAAAAGGCCAGCGCCTGGTACCACAGGGCCGGGTCGGGAACCGACTTGAGGCCGGGATACAGTTGCGCACGCAGGTGGGCGGCGACGACCTGGAGCGCGGCCAGCCCGCGCAGGGCGGAGATGACCAGCGAGTGGCAGGTGTTGCCGGAAAGATTGGTCGTGCTCAGAAAGTTGATGGATAGCATGGTTTGATCCCGGCAGTTCGGGTCTGGCCATGCTACGGCGGCGAGCCCTCACCGGGCTTGAGTCCGCTCAAGGTGCCAACAAGAAGGAGGTGCGCGGCGCTGCGCTTGCTTCGGCGGCCGTTTCATCCTTGAGCTGCACGCCGGACAGGCCGCGCCGGCGCGCTTCGCCGAGCAGGTAGTGCAGGCGGCAGGCGGCCTGCGCGTATCCCAGTCCTGCCGGGCGCACGTTCGAGATGCAGTTGCGCGCCGCATCGGCCAGGCCAGGCGCCGGTCCCCACGTCATGTACAAACCCATGCTGTCGGGCGAACTGAGGCCGGGACGCTCGCCGATCAGCACCACCACGGCGCGCGCGTTCAGCAGGGCGCCGATCTCGTCGCCGATGGCCACGCGCGCCTGGCGCGCCACCACCAGCGGCGCCCTTGTCCAGTGCTCCTGTGCCAGCTGTGCATCGAGCGCGTCGAGGAAGGGCAGCGCATTCTGGGCGATGGCCAGGGCGGACAAGCCGTCGGCGATGACGATGGCCAGGTCGCATGAGGGGGCTGCCGCGTTCGCCAGCAGCGCGCGCGAGGGTTCATCGAGGATGCGGCCCAGGTCGGGCCGCTGCAGGTAGCCGGCGCGGTCCAGACAGGCGCTGTGCGCCAGGATGAATTCGCGCCCGCTCAGCGCTGCTGGATCGAGCTCCATGTGCACGGCGTCGCGCGCCTGCGCATGCGCCAGCTGGAACGCAAGCTGCGCCGATGTCGGCAGGCTCACGCCCGCGCGGCCGAGGGCAATGCGGGCCTGGGTCAGCCGGCGCAGCGCGTGCCACGGGTTGGGAATGATGTTCATGCGCGCAGCAAGGCCTGTTGAAATTGCGGCGGCAGCGCCGGGGCCAGTTTGCCGTCGCTGAAAATGCCGGCAGCGTGCAGCCACTGCTCGAACTCCGGCGCGGCGCGCAGGCCCAGCACCTGGCGCACGTACAGCGCGTCGTGAAACGAGGTGCTCTGGTAGTTGAGCATGATGTCGTCCGAGCCCGGCACGCCCATCACGAAGTTCACGCCCGCCGCGCCGAGCATCGTCAGCAGCACGTCCATGTCGTCCTGGTCCGCTTCGGCGTGGTTGGTGTAGCAGACGTCGCAGCCCATGGGCAGGCCGAGCAGCTTGGCGCAGACATGGTCTTCAAG
>NZ_JAUSME010000034.1 GCF_030645555.1 Herminiimonas sp. | reverse complement strand
AAGCCGTGGCCGGCATTGACTTTCAAGCCCCGCTTGACGCCCTCCACCACTGCACGCTCTATGCGCTGCAGTTCGGCTTGCTGCTGCACGGCATCGTGCGCATCGGCATAGCGGCCCGTATGCAATTCGATCACTGGCGCGCCGGCTTCGGCTGCGGCCTGGATTTGCGCCGCGTCGGCATCGATGAACAAGCTCACGCGTATGCCCTCCGCCTGCAACTGCCTGATCGCTGCCGATACTTCTGAAAAATACTTTATGACATCGAGGCCGCCTTCGGTCGTCACTTCTTCGCGACGCTCAGGCACCAGGCACACATCCTGCGGCTTGATGCGGCAGGCAAAGTCGACCATCTCAGTCGTCACCGCCGATTCCAGGTTCATCCGCGTAAGCAGCTGCGGGCGTATCAGTTCGACATCGGCATCCTTGATGTGGCGGCGGTCTTCGCGCAAATGCAGCGTGATCGCATCGGCACCGGCTTCTTCTGCCAGCAAGGCGGCTTGCAAGGGATCGGGATAAGTTGTGCCGCGCGCATTGCGCAAGGTGGCGACGTGATCGATGTTGATGCCGAGCTCGATGACTGGATGTTGGGGCTGGAGAAAACTCATGAAAATTGGTCCATTTGGTTGGTCCGTTTGCTTGATCCGTTTGTTTAATCTATTAAAGCTGCAGCAAATCGATCAGTATCTGGCGCGTATTCAACGGTGCGCCATTGAGATGATGCGCGAGCAAAAAGCGCATCAGGAATTTGCTTTGCGTTTGCGTCGCAGTATCGCTGTAATCTTCGTTTTCCATATCCAGCAGGGTCTTGCCGGACACGCGCGGCCAGGCATCTGCAGGACGCGCCGGACGCGGACCGCGCTCGGGATCGACGACATAGCTCTGCTCCGCGACAATCGCAGTGCGTGTGTGGGTACAAATGCGCCAGTCACCGGCTACGCCGCTTTCCTTCAACAGCGCACGCTCGAATTTGCGCAACACTATCGGTGCCGGTTCATCATGCGCCAGCTGGTTCAGTGCACTGACATAGTGATCAAACAAGGCTGGATGCGGATCGTCGCGCGCCAGCAATTTGACCAGCAATTCATTCAGATAAAAACCGCACAGAAGCGCCGATTTTTCCAGTGGCAGCAAGCCGCCTACCCATTCTGCCGCAGTCAGGGTACGCACTTCCGCCTTGCCGCTCCAGCCCACTGCAAGCGGCTGGAAGGTTTGCAGCACGCCGCGCAATTTTGAATGCGGCCGTTTGGCGCCTTTTGCTACCAGCGCAATGCGGCCGTGATCGCGTGTAAACACGTCGACGATCAGGCTGGTTTCTTTATATGGGTAGCTGTGCAGCACGAAACCGGGTTGCTCGGCGATGCGCGATTCTTTTTCGAGAGTGCGCACGCGGCGCGGTGCGGCTTTGACCGTGCTTGCGGATTGCGGAATGGAAGTGTGGCTGGTGCCGGCATCGCCCTCAGGCGCCGCCGGCGCCCCAGAGGAAGAAGTTAATAGAGAGCTGACGTCGGCGATGAGTGCGGCCATCTTTGAATCGATTTATTCGTAACCGTATGCGCGCAAGCCGGCTTCATTATCGGCCCAACCTGATTTGACCTTGACCCAGATTTCCAGATAGACAGGGCCGCCGAACAGGCGCTCCATGTCCAGCCGCGACTGGGTTGAAATATCCTTCAGGCGTGCACCCTTGTTGCCTATGACCATGGACTTGTGCGTATCGCGCTCGACCAGAATCGCGGCAAAGACGCGACGCAGATTGCCTTCGACTTCGAATTTTTCAATCAGCACCGTGCTGGTGTAAGGCAGCTCGTCGCCGACAAAGCGGAATACTTTTTCACGCACGATTTCGGCAGCGAGGAATTTTTCGCTGCGGTCGGTGATGTCGTCTTCGCCAAATACCGGTGGATTTTCCGGCAAATGCTTCTTGATCTCGCCTTGCAGATTCTCAAGCTGAAAACGCAATTTGGCGGAAACCGGCACCACGGCAGTAAAGTCGCGCTTGGCCGCGATTTGCTGGGCAAACGGCAGCAGTATCGCCTTGTCCTTGACGCGATCAGACTTGTTGATGACGAGGATGCAAGGCACGTTCTTCGGTATCAAATCCAGCACTTGCTGATCGGCCTGACCGAAAGTGCCGGCTTCTATCACGTACAGAATCACGTCGGATGCAGTGAGCGTATTCGTCACGGTCCGGTTCAGCGTCTTGTTCAACGCATTTGAATGGCGGGTCTGAAAGCCAGGCGTGTCGACATAGACAAACTGCGCATCCTCAACGGTTTGTATGCCGGTAATGCGATGCCGCGTGGTTTGCGCCTTGCGCGAAGTGATGCTGACCTTGGCGCCTATCAATTCATTCATCAAGGTCGATTTACCGACGTTGGGGCGACCGACGATAGCGATATAACCGCAACGGAAGTGAGGCAGTGCGGCAGATTCAGTCATGCAATTTTGGAATGGGAAGTGGATGAGGATTTTTTTACGGCATCGTCAGATGCAGCATCGGTTTTTTTTGCTGCATCCGGTTCGGCAATCAGGCTTTTTTGCGCATCGGATGGCTGCTCGGGTGTTGCTTCCGGTTCAGGCTCTGATTTCGGATCAGCCTTGGCCATTTTTGCTTCCGCCTTGCCTGCTGATTTGGTGGCCGGCTTCACGGTTTCCAGCGGCGCGTCCGGTTGCACCGTGGCGATGCCAGCCAGTTTCAATTGTGCAGTACGCGGTTTGCTCTTGCGACTGGTCCCTGGCGTTTTTAC
>NZ_JAUSME010000323.1 GCF_030645555.1 Herminiimonas sp. | reverse complement strand
GTCAAGCGCTACAGCTATCGCAACAAGGTCGAGCAGTTGCAGATAGAACCGATAGCGCAGTCGGCGGCTAATCAGCGCGCCGGTCGTTGCGGCCGCGTTTCGGCCGGCGTGTGTATCCGCCTGTATGACGAGCAGGATTATCTGCTGCGGCCCAAATTCACCGAGCCGGAAATCCTGCGCTCGTCGCTGGCGTCCGTCATCCTGCGGATGAAGTCGCTGCACCTGGCCGATGTCGAAACCTTCCCCTTCATCGAGCCGCCGCTGGGCCGCGCGATTGCCGACGGCTATCAATTGCTGCAGGAACTGGGCGCAGTCGATGACGACAATCGCCTGACCAGACTCGGCCAGCAACTGGCCAAACTGCCGCTGGATCCGCGCGTCGGCCGCATGATACTGGCGGCGCTCGATAATGTCTGCCTGACTGAAGTATTGATCATCGCCGCTGCGCTGTCGGTGCAGGATCCGCGCGACCGGCCGATGGAAGCGCAGACCGCCGCCGATAACGCGCACAAGAAATTCGCCGATGAAAAATCCGAATTCCAGAGTTATCTGAAGATCTGGAAATGGTTCGAGGATGCGATCGCGCACAAGAAATCGAATCGCCTGCTGCAGGAAGAGTGCCGCGCCAGTTTCCTGTCGCAATTGCGCCTGCGCGAATGGCGCGATGTGCATAGCCAATTGCTGACCATCGTGCGCGAGCAGGGCTGGCGTCTGAATGAAGCGCCGGCAACTTACGAGCAATTACACACAGCGCTGCTGACAGGTCTACTCGGCAATATAGGTTTCAAGTCCGAGGAAGAACAGCATTATCTGGGCGCGCGCGCGATCAAGTTCCATATCTGGCCGGGTTCGCAATTGATCAAGAAGGCTGGCAAATGGATCATGGCTGCCGAGCTGGTCGATACCACGCGCCTGTATGCGCGTTGCATTGCGCAGATACAGCCGGAATGGCTGGAGCGCGTCGCCGGTCATCTGCTGAAAAAATCGTACGGCGAACCACGCTGGGAAAAGCGCACCGCTCAAGTCTCCGCCTATGAGCGTGCGACCCTGTACGGCCTGGTCGTCTACAGCCAGCGCCGCATCCAGTATGGCTTGATCAATCCAGCCGATGCGCGTGAAATCTTCATACGCGATGCGCTGGTCGGCGGCGATTTCGACACGCGCGCGCCTTTCTTTGCACACAACCACAAGCTGGTGCGCGAGATCGAAAACCTCGAACACAAGTCGCGCCGCCTCGATGTGCTGGTCGACGATGAATTGATTGCGGCTTTCTACGACAAGATCATTCCGGCCGATATTCATAACGGCATCACCTTCGAGAAATGGCACAAGGACGCGACTGCCAAAGAACCGAAGTTGCTGTACCTGAACCGCGACGATTTGATGCGGCATGAAGCGGCTGGCGTGACGACCGAGCTGTTCCCGAAGATGATGAGCGTGGCCGGCATCGAGATGCTGCTGTCTTACCACTTCGAGCCCGGCACGCCGCGCGATGGCGTGACGCTGACGGTGCCGCTGTATGCGCTGAACCAGGTTTCAGCCGACCGCTGCGAATGGCTGGTGCCCGGCATGGTGAAGGAATAAGTCCATCTGCTGATCTAGTCGCTGCCGCAAAA
>NZ_JAUSME010000318.1 GCF_030645555.1 Herminiimonas sp. | reverse complement strand
ATTGTCCGCGATCATTATCGGTCGCGATTATGCGATGGGCACTGCAGGAAAAATGGGTCCGGCCTATTTCCCCTCCATCCTGGGCGGCTTGCTGGCATTGATCGGATTGGCGGCTGTGGTGCGTTCATTTTTCCGTGAAGGCGAGCCGATAGGGAAATTCGCCATCAAGGAAACCTTGCTGATCTTGACGGGTGTGTTGTTGTTCGGTTTTGTGATCCGCGGCGCCGGTCTGGTGGTCGCGGTCTTTTCGATCATCCTGTTTAGCGCCTATGCAAGCGAAAAATTCAAATGGCTGCATGGTATAGCGCTGGCTGCTGGCATGACAGCATTTGCGGTCCTGGTTTTCGTCAAATTGCTCGGCTTGCCGATTGCAGTTTTTGGCCCATGGTTTGGCGGTTGAAAAGGATTCGATAATGGAATTATTTGCTAATTTAGGGCTGGGGTTCGAGACCGCCTTGTCGTTGCAGAATCTTGCATATTGTCTGGTCGGGGTATTCCTGGGCACGGCCGTCGGTGTGTTGCCTGGACTGGGCCCGGTGGCCACCATTGCGATGCTGCTGCCGGCTACGTTTGCCCTGCCTCCGATTGCTGCACTGATCATGCTGGCCGGTATTTATTACGGCGCGCAGTACGGCGGATCAACCACTGCGATCCTGGTGAATCTGCCGGGTGAGTCGTCCTCGGTCGTGACTGCCATCGATGGTTACCAGATGGCGCGTCAGGGTCATGCCGGCAAGGCCCTAGCAACAGCGGCTATCGGTTCGTTTTTCGCCGGTACCGTTGCTACCATCCTGCTGGCACTGTTTGCGCCGCCATTGGCTGAGCTGGCATTGAAATTCGGCCCGGCTGAATATTTCTCGCTGATGGTGCTGGGTCTGGTGGCATCGGTGGTGCTGGCCAGCGGCTCGCTGCTCAATGCAATCGGCATGGTGATACTCGGCTTGTTGCTGGGCCTGATCGGTTCCGACGTCAATTCGGGCGCAGCCCGCTACACCTTCGACCGGCCTGAGCTGGCCGACGGCATCAACTTTGTGATCGTTGCAATGGGCATGTTCGGCATAGGCGAGATCATCCGCAATCTGGAACATGAAGAAACCCGCTCGCTGGTGATGAAGAAGGTTTCCGGCCTGATGCTGACCAAGGACGATTTCAAGCGCATCATCGCGCCTATCCTGCGCGGTACCGTGCTGGGTTCCGCTCTGGGGATCTTGCCTGGTGGCGGTGCGATGCTGGCGTCTTTCGCATCGTATTCGATCGAGAAAAAAGTATCGAAGAATTCAGCGCAGTTCGGCAAGGGTGCGATTGAAGGTGTGGCGGCGCCAGAGGCAGCCAATAACGCCGGCGCGCAAACTTCATTCATTCCGATGCTGACACTGGGTATTCCATCGAACCCGGTGATGGCGTTGATGATAGGCGCGATGATCATTCAAGGCATACAGCCTGGTCCTGCCGTGATGACGGAGCAGCCAACCTTGTTCTGGGGTTTGATTGCATCGATGTGGATAGGTAATTTTTTCCTGATCGTGCTGAACCTGCCGATGATCGGTTTGTGGGTACGCATGATCACGGTGCCTTATCATCATCTGTTTCCGGCAATCCTGATGTTTTGCGCGATCGGCGTATTCAGCCTGAACAATAGCGACTTCGATATTTACCTGATGGCGCTGTTTGGCTTGTTTGGTTATATCTGTGCCAAGCTCGAAGCCGAGCCGGCGCCTATGCTGCTGGGTTTTATCATCGGCCCGATGATGGAAGAATACCTGCGCCGCGCCTTGCTGTTGTCACGCAGTGATCCGATGGTGTTCCTGCAACGCCCGATCAGCGCCACGATGCTGGCCTGTGCGGTGCTGGCACTGGCGGTAGTCATGTTGCCGGCATTGCGCAAGAAACGCGAAGAAGCATTCAAGGAAGACTAAAGGCCAGGTGCGCTGCCTGCTAGCTGTGGGTAGCCGTGCTGAAAGGTCGAGGAGACCTGCATTTCAGATGAAGCTGTCGGGATTTATTTCTTAAACGGCCGGAAATGCAAAAGCAAGATTCGGGGCGCGTCGCGAGATGCGCCCTTTTATTTTGTGCGGATCGGCCATGCGCAAATACACTGACGTCACCTTGAAGGAAAAAAACATGTCAAGTAGCTGTTGTATTGACGAGCACAGGCGGCAGATCAGCGCTTGATTTCCCCGGAATTGATTTTTATAATGGCCCCGGCTTTGCTACCTTTACGCGTTCATCGCGCAGCACCATGCAGTACAAAATGGCTGGAGGGGAGCATACATACACACGACATTGATGTCGGGCTAGCAGGGGAGACCTGTATCAATAATAGCGGTGATGGCATAGCCATACACGGCGTGGGGTACAGCAGCAGTATTTGAGGGCGCATCGCGAGATGCGCCTTTTTTGTTTTATGCTCTGTATAAATGCAAAGCCGATAAACTGAATGTCATGAACAAGACTTCTTCCACCTCCTTATTTTCCGCCATCGTTGCAGCGTCGTTCGGCGCCGTCGGCATACGCACGGAAGGCGCCCATGTGCGCGAGCTGGTGTATTTGCCGCCGGCCTTCAATGTCAAGGCGCCTGAAGATATGGTGTCAGAACGCGCAGCCTTGCAAGTCGAGCGCTATCTGGATGATCCCGATTTTCAATTCGATCTGCCGCTGGCGCCAGTCGGCACGCCTTTCCAGCGCAAGGTCTGGGCTGCCATTGCTGCAATACCGCGCGGCCAGGTACTGACCTATGGCGATGTTGCCAGGCGCGTGCAATCGGCGCCGCGGGCCGTCGGACAGGCTTGCGGCTGCAACTGGTTTCCGCTGGTGATTCCCTGCCATCGTGTCACTGCAGCGACGGGACTGGGCGGATTTGCGCATCACGATGATGCAGGTGGATTCCACGTCGGTGTAAAGCGCTGGCTGCTGGCGCATGAAATGGTTGCGGGCTACTGATGGGTAGCGCAATGAGCAATCCGGCCGGCAGCGAGATGAGTGAGGATGGCTTATCCAGCCAGGCGCAGATCGATGAATTCTGCGATACCTTGTGGCTGGAAGACGGTCTGGCAAAAAACTCACTGGAGGCATACAGACGCGACCTGCGCTTGTTTGCCATCTGGTTGCAGGCAGAGCGCGGCAAGACCTTGCTGGCAGCGCATGCAGATGATTTGAATGCATATTTTTTCGCCAGGCATGAAACGACCAAGGCGACTTCCTCGAATCGTCGCTTGGCCGTGCTCAAGCGTTTTTACCAATTGGCCTTGCGGCAAAACAAGAGAAGCGATGATCCCTGCCTGAAAATGCGTTCGGCGAAACAGGCGCCGCGCATTCCGAAGACCCTGTCGGAAGCGCAGGTGGATGCCTTGCTGGGCGCGCCTGACGTGAGCACGCCACTCGGCCTGCGCGACCGTACGATGCTGGAGTTGATGTATGCCAGCGGCTTGCGCGTGACGGAACTGGTATTGCTGAAATCGATAGAAGTCGGCATGAATGAAGGTGTGCTGCGCATCACCGGCAAAGGTGGAAAAACGCGGCTGGTGCCTTTTGGTGAAGAGGCGCGGGCATGGATAGAGCGTTATCTGAAAGAGGCGCGTCCAGCCATCATGGATGGCCAGATCGATGATGCGCTGTTCGTTACTGCCCGTGGCGGCGCGATGACGCGGCAGATGTTCTGGACCCTGGTCAAGAAACACGCGGCGGCGGCAGAAATCAATGCGCCCCTGTCGCCGCACACCTTGCGGCATGCATTTGCCACTCATTTACTGAATCACGGCGCCGATTTGCGGGTAGTCCAGCTGCTGCTTGGACATTCCGATATTTCGACCACGCAGATTTATACGCATGTGGCGCGCGAACGCTTGAAGCGTTTGCATCAGATGCATCATCCACGCGGCTGACAGACAATATATCAATTAGGCAATTTATGCTTTTATTGATAAAAGGCGTAAATTTGATGTGAATTAAGTTGTTTTAAAGTATTTTAATGATTTTTCTGCTGACGCCTGAGCGCCGGATGCCTGCTGGTTTTCGGACGTGAAGGGTGGCGGCATGCTAGCATTCGTCACATTGATGGTGCGTTATCGCAGCAATGATCTTGTCCGTCCTCCTATCTTAAACAGAACATCTACTCAAAGAGCGATCACTTGGCTAAACCTAATTTCCAGTACGAAAAGCGTCAAAAAGAGTTGGAAAAGAAAAGAAAAAAAGAAGAAAAACTCAAGCGCAAGGCTGACAAGGGCAGTGGTCCTGACGATGGTTCAGAGCCGTCCGAAGTCGATGCGGATGAGCCTGCAACGGATGGCGCCGCTCCTGCCAGCGAATAAGGCGTTTGACCTTGCGGCGCACGCTTTAGTCAGGCTGCGGCTGGTCCGCTGTGCTCGATGGGCTGGCGTTGTTTGCTGATTGCTCATGCAAGAGTATGCGCACCAGTACCTGGCCATGATCTGATGCATGTGGCTGCTTGAAGATCATATGGTCATTCAGGTACATCACTTCGACTACCTCGCCGATCGCCGCGCGCGACGCCGGATTGAATTCTTCTGAAACCAGTATGTGATCGATGGTTTCGTAACTGCCGTCATGGATATGCGTATAACCCACGTCGCGCAAGGGATCACGGCGCGACTGGATGCGATAGCTTTCAAACAGGCGCTCGTCCACGCCATTGAGCGGATATTTCCCCAGCCCCATCACCATTTGCGTCGGTATCGCGTCGGCGACATCGTTGAAGTCACCCATCACGATGACAGGCGCGCGCGGCTCCCTGTTCAAATTGGATAACAGCGTGCGCAAGCCCAGTGCGTCGGTGCCGCGCCGTATCAGCGAGCGCAGCATCGCGATGCCGGTTTGATCCGGCTGCGCGTCACTGCTATCGTTGCGATAATCAGGCAGCTTGGATTTCAGGTGGCAGACAAAGACATGGACCAGTACATCGGCTGAGACGGCAATTCTTGCGTGCAGTACCGGCCGGGTGAAATGGGTCAGCGCCTTGTCCACGCCGGGCAAATTGGCGACTAGACTGTTCGGTAGTTCAGTGACTGCTGCAGCGCCGGCCGCGACTGGCAGGCGCGATATCAGGGCCACGCTGGGCGTCAGGTGATCGGCCTGCGGATCTGGATCAAAACCGACATGATGTGCAGAGCGATATTTCAGCGTTTTGGCCAGCACGTCTTTTAATGCCGCCTGCGAAAAAATTTCCTGCAAGCCGATGACATCGGCATCAAGCCGGTCCAGCTGCTGCGCAATCCAGCTGATTTTCGCATCGTACTCTTCGACGGAGTACGGGATCTGGTCTTCATAATATTTCACGCCCGGCAATGCCAGATTGCAGACATTGAAGGTCGCAAAGCGGAGTTCTTGCTGCATAATGTGCTCCAAATTTTAAGTTGAGCGTAACACGCATGGCAAAAAAAGAGCACATTTCCGAAACGCCCGCGACGCAATGGTTGCGCCGCAACGGCATTGCTTTTTCCGAGCATCCGTATGAGTATGAAGAGCACGGCGGCACCGCGGTTTCCGCGCGCAAGCTGGGGGTGGACGAACACCATGTGGTCAAGACGCTGGTGATGCAGGATGAAAAGACCCAACCCCTGATTGTGCTGATGCATGGCGACTGCAAGGTGTCGACGAAGAATCTGGCGCGCCAGATAGGCTGCAAATCGGTAGAGCCGTGCAAGCCGGAAGTGGCGCACCGGCATTCCGGTTACCTGATAGGTGGCACCTCGCCGTTCGGCACCCGCAAGGCCATGCCGGTGTATGTCGAGCAGGGCATACTCGCTCTCGATCGGATATACATCAATGGCGGACGGCGCGGTTACCTGGTCGGCATTGCGCCTGCAGTATTGCCGGAAAAACTGTCTGCCATTGCCGTCCATTGCGCACTGGAAGAATGAATCTGCGGATCAAGAGCGCGACTTTGTCGGCTCGCCGCAATTGAAAAACATAATAAAAAGGGTGTCATGAATACAGTCCTGTTTGCCATCGCTGCCTACCTGATCGGTTCGATTTCATTTGCAGTGCTAGTCAGCAAATTATTTCGCTTGGCCGATCCACGCAGCTACGGTTCGAAAAATCCGGGCGCCACCAATGTACTGCGCAGCGGGAACAAGAAGGCGGCGATACTGACGCTGTTCGGCGATGGTGCAAAGGGTTTTGTCGCGGTCTGGCTGGCGAAACATTTCGGTCCTGAATATGGCGTGCAGGAAGGCGGCATCGCGCTGGTTGCGATCGCTGTTTTCCTCGGTCATCTGTGGCCGGTATTTTTCCGCTTCGTCGGTGGCAAAGGTGTGGCGACGGCCCTGGGCGTGTTGCTGGCCTTGAATGGCTGGCTGGGTCTGGCGACGCTGATTACCTGGGCGGTGATTGCCTATGCATTCCGTTATTCCTCACTGGCAGCCTTGATCGCTGCAATTTTCGCGCCTTTCTATTACGGCTTGCTGTTCGGTCCTGACCTGATATTGCTGGCGGTGCTGGCGATGAGCTGTTTGCTGATATACCGGCACGGCAAGAACATAGGAAATTTACTGGCGGGCAAGGAAAGCCGGATAGGCAGCAAGAAAAAATAATTACATGTCGGCATCAGTCCTGTCGCCTGTGTCCAGGTATTTTTTCCGCTAACAGAAACATTGTTGTAGCATGAGTCCGAACAGAGCCAGGGTGTCAGTGCATCGTTTTCAGTTCATCGAGTAGTGAGAAGAAGGTCAGAGTGTTTGCAGAGATATCTATCCATACAGGAGGATTACGAACATGAACATCATTCCAGTTGCCACGCTGTTAAGTGCCGTTGCAGTCCTTGCATCTTGTGCCGGATTTTCTGAATCCCGGCCCGCTGCCGAAGCCATCATGAAACCTACGCAAGGCAATACGACCAGTGGAGTCGTCAGCTTTGTGCAAAAAGGCGATCAGGTAGTGGTTAATGCACAGATCAGCGGCCTGACGCCAGGCTTGCACGGCTTCCATATCCATGAAAAAGGCGATTGCAGTGCGCCCGATGCCACCAGTGCGGGCGGACATTTTAATCCGGCAGGAAAACGACATGGCGGTCCTGCCCATGCCGAGCATCACGGCGGTGACTTTGGCAACCTGCTGGCAGATGCCAGCGGAAAAGCCTCGCTGACAATCACGGTCTCAAGCAGCCAGGCTAGTCTGGCCAGGGACGGCGCCAATAGCATTATCGGTAAAGGCTTGATTGTCCACGCAGACCCGGACGACTATGCAACTCAACCTACGGGCAATGCCGGCAAACGCCTGGCTTGCGGCGTCATCACGCTGAAATAGGCAAGTCCGGATATGTATTCATTCCCTGGCGCCATCCTGCGGGCAGGCAGTTTCAGGATGCGCATCGGTGTCATCACTGATGTGCATCCTGAACAAAGAAGCAGGGAGTTCCTGTCGCTAGCCGAAGCCGGGTTTAGATCGTGCTGATGCTATCGAGCGGCCAGCGCGGTTTGACGTTGAAGGCGTAGTCTTTTTTCGCCGCATCGGGATTGATCTGCAGCCGCATCGCGCCGGCAAATGCAATCATCGCGCCGTTGTCGGTGCAAAATTCCAGTTCCGGATAAAACACCTTGAAGTGCTTTTTCACTGCTGCTGCATTCAGCGACTCGCGCAATTGTTGATTGGCGCCGACGCCGCCGGCTATCACCAGCCGCTTCAAGCCCGTATGCTTGAGTGCCGTCACGCACTTGGCAGTCAGTACTTCGACGATCGCATCGACGAAGGCGCGCGCAATATTCGCCTTGTCCTGTTCACATATATTAGTAGTCTGATTTTTTACGACCGTCAGCACCGCGGTTTTCAAGCCGGAAAAGCTGAAATCCAGATTCTTTGAATGCAGCATAGGGCGCGGCAACTTGTATGCAGTCGGGTCGCCGAATTGCGCCATGCGTGAAATTGCCGGTCCGCCCGGATAGCCCAGGCCCAGCAGCTTGGCCGATTTGTCGAATGCCTCGCCCGCCGCATCGTCCAGCGTTTCTCCCAGCATCGTATATTGCCCGACACCGTCGACGCGCATCAATTGCGTATGGCCGCCGGAAACCAGCAGTGCGATAAAGGGGAATTCCGGCGGCTCGCTGGCCAGCAAGGGCGACAGCAAATGCCCTTCCAGATGATGGATGCCGAGCACCGGTTTATCCAGGGCGAGGCCCAGCCCGCAGGCCACGGAGGCGCCGACCAGCAAGGCGCCGGCCAAGCCGGGGCCTTGTGTGTAGGCGATCGCATCGATGGCATCGTGTGCGATGCCGCTTTCGGCAAAAACCTGCTCCAGCAGCGGGATGGCGCGGCGTATATGGTCGCGCGATGCCAGCTCCGGCACCACGCCACCATACTCTGCGTGCATGGCGACTTGTGAATAAAGGGCGTGCGCCAGCAGTCCGCGCTCTGTGTCATACAGCGCAAGACCTGTTTCATCGCAGGAGGATTCGATACCGAGAACAAGCATGGGGGAGAAATAATGCGAAATGTTGGTGCGATTCTTGCGTGGATTGTAGCGTATTCTGGTACAAGACCGTATCAATATGCTTTTGTAGAATGTTGCAATGACTGAAATTACCAAACCCGATATGCGCTCCCTGCGCATTATTGTTGTCAATACCGTCATGCCGCCGGAAGGCGAGCAGGATGAAAACGCCTGGATGCAGGCGGAACGCGCACGTGCGCTGCGCATAGGCTTGCTGGAAGCTGGCTATAACATCATCGCGGTTTTCCCCGCCGATATGCATTTGCCGGATCGGGTCGCGCAATTGCAGCCCGACATGATCATCATTGATGCCGAATCCGATTCGCGCGATGTGCTGGAGCACGTCGTGGTGGCGACGCGGGATGCGCCGCGCCCTATCGTCTTGTTTACAGAAGATCACGCGACTTCCAGCATGGAGGCGGCAATGGCTGCGGGCGTGTCTGCTTATGTGGTGGCCGGTTTGCAATCGGAACGCATCAAGCCGGTACTGGATGTGGCGCTGGCCAGATTCAACGCTGAACAGAAATTACGCATTGAATTGTCGGACACCAAACTCAAGC
>NZ_JAUSME010000311.1 GCF_030645555.1 Herminiimonas sp. | reverse complement strand
GTCTTTGCTAATTGCCATTTGAAACTCCTAAATTTTTTTCAATAATTACATCTGATTGGTACTGACGCGAAAGCGTCGAAACAAGAGCGCAGGCCGCACAAGTGCGGTGACCTGTTATTCCGCTGCTGCTTCGGTAACTTCGGCAACTGGTTCTGCTGCAACTGCAGGCGCTTCGCCTTCAGCTTTTTTAGCAGCAAGAGCAGCCAGACCACGCGTAAAGCTCGCAACCGGAACCAGCATCATGCCCAAAACTTGGGCCAGCAGGACTTCACGGCTAGGAATACTTGCCAACGCTGCAACAGCCGCTTTATCAAGCGACTTGCCTGCGTAGTTACCTGCTATCACAACCAGTTTGTCGTTGGTTTTAGCAAAGTCATTGATGACTTTTGCTGCTGCAACGGCATCATCCGAGATCGAATAGATCAGCGGACCGGTCATGTGGGAAGCGAGGTCGGCAAATGCGGAACCTTCAACAGCGCGACGAGCCAGCGTATTTTTCAATACGCGCAAGTACACGCCCTGATCCCGCGCCTTGGCGCGCAGTTGTGTCAATTGACCAACCTGGATGCCACGGTATTCGGCCACGACGATAGTCTGTGCCGTTGCTACCTTGGCAGAGATTTCGGCGACTACGGCCTTTTTGTCATTCAGATTGAGACTCAAGATCAACCTCCAAAAATGATACGCGGCACTTACACAATCATCATGATTGCTTGCCTTGCATCGGTTCGAACACGGCGTCCGAAGTTAAGGAGTTCATACTGGCGAACCAGCGCAGAGACTACGAAACTTGTTCGGGTACACCATCTGCGTTGGGTATCGTATCGTTGCCGATGCAATGTTTACCTTTGCACACCAACTGCATGCGCGCCGCCCAACGGTCTTTGATTGTCTGAACCTTCTTCTATCCTGCCGAATCAGGTCCAGCCCAAAGATGCGCCCACTGCCGAAAATCCGGCAACGGGACTTGATTCAATAACTTAAGCAGCCAGAGTCGTTTGATCGACGCGTACACCAGCGCCCATCGTCGACGACAGCGAAACCTTGCGCAGGTAAACACCCTTGATGGTTGCTGGCTTGGCTTTGTTCAACGCATCGATCAAGGCCAACAAGTTGGATTTGAGCGCTTCGTCGCTAAATGATTTACGGCCGATCGTCGTGTGGATGATGCCGGCTTTGTCGGTACGGTATTGCACTTGACCTGCTTTTGCATTTTTAACTGCAGTTGCAACGTCAGGCGTAACAGTGCCGACCTTAGGGTTAGGCATCAAGCCGCGTGGTCCGAGGATTTGACCCAGGGTACCAACGATACGCATGGTGTCTGGCGATGCGATCACGATATCGAAAGGCATGTTGCCAGCCTTGATCGATTCAGCCAGATCTTCCATACCGACGATGTCAGCACCAGCAGCTTTCGCCTGCTCTGCTTTTTCACCGGTTGCAAATACTGCAACGCGTACTGTTTTACCGGTACCGGCTGGCAAAACGACAGAACCACGAACCACTTGGTCAGATTTCTTGGCGTCAACACCGAGTTGTACCGAGATATCGATCGATTCGTCGAATTTTGCCGATGCGCATTCCTTGATCAAGGTCACTGCATTGTCGAACGGGTACGCTTTGGTACGATCAACTTTTGCTGCAAATGCCTTAACGCGTTTGGATAACTTAGCCATTACAGACCCTCCACCGTGATGCCCATGGAACGTGCGGAACCGGCGATAGTACGCACGGCAGCATCCATGTCGGCAGCCGTCAAATCCGGCCGTTTAGTTGTAGCGATTTCTTCAGCTTGCGCACGTGTGATCTTGCCGACTTTGTCGGTATGTGGCTTAGGCGAACCTTTAGTGATGTTCGCAGCTTTTTTGATCAGGTACGTTGCTGGCGGCGTCTTCATCACGAAAGTGAAAGACTTGTCAGCAAATGCAGTAATCACAACCGGAATTGGCATACCTGGCTCAACACCCTGGGTCTGCGCGTTGAACGCTTTGCAGAATTCCATGATGTTCAGACCACGTTGACCCAGAGCAGGTCCGATTGGAGGGGATGGGTTTGCTTTACCAGCTGGAACTTGCAGCTTGATAAAACCAATGATTTTCTTTGCCATGATGGCTCCTACATTGATTGAGTGGTAGCGCCTGTTCACTTGCCTTGCGGCGCATTACTGTGGCTCCTCTTTTTACTGCCTTGGTCGAATTTGGCAATCCTGCAGTGCGCCGCGCTTCGACCCGCGCTTGTTCCTTAAACTTTTTCGACCTGGCCGAATTCGAGCTCTACCGGCGTGGCACGACCGAAGATCGTTACCGATACGCGCACTTTGGATTTCTCGTAATTGACTTCTTCGACATTGCCGTTGAAATCGGTGAACGGACCATCCTTGATGCGCACCAACTCGCCCACTTCGTACAAGACTTTTGGACGCGGCTTTTCGACGCCATCCTGCATTTGCTGCATGATCTTGTCGACTTCATGCGGCGGAATAGGCGTAGGCTTGTTCGACTTGCCACCGATGAAGCCGGTGACTTTATTCGTATTCTTGACCAGATGCCATGTTTCATCGGTCATTTCCATTTCGACGAGCACATAGCCCGGGAAAAAACGGCGTTCGCTGACCGATTTCTGACCGTTTTTAACTTCGATCACTTCTTCGGTAGGCACCAGAATCTGCCCGAATTTATCTTCCATGCCGGCACGTGTTGCGCGCTCCAGCAACGCACGCTGCACGCTCTTTTCCATACCGGAATAGGCGTGCACGACATACCAACGTTTTTTGCTTGTGGAAGCAGCTGCAGCAGCGGCGCTAGGCGCACCGTCTTGCGCGCCTTCCTGAATATTGTCGCTCATTATCTTTTCCAGCCCAAAATCAGGTCGTACAGCACAACTTCGAGTAACTTATCCGTACCCCACAGGAAAAGCGCCATAACCAACACAAAGCCGAAAACAATGGCAGTCATCTGCACTGCTTCCTTGCGGGTTGGCCACACTACTTTTTTGGTTTCGCGTACCGCTTCTTTGGAAAAATTAACAAAGTCGCGACCCGAAGCCGACGTCCATGCGATCGCAATCGCCACAACCAGGCCGCCTACCAATGCAGCAACGCGCACCAGCGCTGCCTTGTCCGACAAAAAATAAAATCCAACTACGCCCGCGATTGCGACGAGTATCGCCAAAACGATCTTGATCTTATCGCCTGACGCGCCAACAGTTTGTACGGGATGATTAGACATACTTTTCTACTTTCGATGCCCTGCACCAGAATCGGTGGCAGGGGCGGAGGGCCTCGAACCCCCAACCTTCGGTTTTGGAGACCGACACTCTGCCAATTGAGCTACGCCCCTACGCTTGAACACTACCACTACTTGAATCGTTTGCGGCGATCTCATCGAGATCGCCGCAAGAATTCATTTATTACTCAATAATCTTGGCAACCACACCGGCGCCAACAGTACGACCGCCTTCGCGTATAGCGAAGCGCAAGCCTTCTTCCATCGCGATCGGGTTGATCAACATCTCTGTGATCGACACGTTATCGCC
>NZ_JAUSME010000310.1 GCF_030645555.1 Herminiimonas sp. | reverse complement strand
TGTACAAGGGCGATGTACTCGCCGGCACGCCCAAAGTATTTGCCCAAATGGTGGCCTTGCTGAGCCCGTTCGCAAAAAAATAAGCAAGCTGCTGTAAACAAATAAAAAGTATCTGCATGCCAAGCGGCAGGCAGATACTTTTTTCATTTTGCTAGCCACAGTGGCCGGCAGCCAACTATCCTGCGGCATGCGCCCACTGCTGTTATACTGCCCGCACGCGGCACCTCTCCAGTCACCTGCCGCCGTCTCACGACGTCATTCCCCCAATCCGTTTGCCTGCGACTGGCGCCCTTTGCGGCGACAGGCCGATATTTTCTACTGAGTCTTCATGTCCTTTACCAACCTCGGCCTGGCCGATGGAATTGTGCGCGCCGTTACCGAAAACGGTTACACGACCCCTACCCCTATACAAGCACAGGCGATTCCTGCCGTGCTCGCCGGCGGCGATTTGCTGGCCGGTGCACAAACCGGCACCGGCAAGACCGCCGGCTTTACGCTGCCTATCCTGCATCGCCTGGCTACCAGCGGCACGCCGCATGCATCGGCAACTGCAGCGCGCCCTATCCGCGCACTGATCCTGACACCGACCCGCGAACTGGCGGCACAAGTCGAGGAAAGCGTACGCACCTACGGTAAGTACCTGAATCTGTCCTCGGCCGTGATCTTCGGCGGCGTCGGCATCAATCCTCAAATCAAGCTCTTGAAGCATGGCGTTGATATCCTGGTCGCCACACCCGGCCGCTTGCTCGACCATATGCAGCAAGGCACCGTCAATCTGAGCAAGGTCGAAATCCTGGTGCTCGATGAAGCCGATCGCATGCTCGACATGGGCTTCATCAAGGACATACGCCGCGTACTCGCAGTGCTGCCGAAGAATCGCCAAAACCTGCTGTTCTCGGCCACCTTCTCTAACGAGATCAAGGCGCTGGCCGATGGCTTGCTGAATTCACCGGCGATGATAGAAGTGGCTCGCCGCAACTCGACGGTCGAAGTCATCGAACAGAAAATCCATCCGGTCGATCGCGACAAGAAGCATCCTATGCTCGCGCACCTGATCAAGACCAACAACTGGTCGCAAGTGCTGGTCTTTACCCGCACCAAGCACGGCGCCAACAAGCTGGTGGAACAACTGGAAAAAGATGGCATCAGCGGCATGGCGATCCACGGCAACAAGAGCCAGTCGGCGCGTACCCGTGCACTGAGCGAATTCAAGGATGGCAGCCTGCAAGTACTGGTCGCCACCGATATCGCCGCGCGCGGCATCGACATCGACCAGTTGCCGCACGTCGTCAACTATGACTTGCCAAACGTACCGGAAGATTATGTGCATCGCATCGGCCGTACCGGCCGCGCCGGCGCCACCGGTGAAGCAGTGTCGCTGGTCTGCGTCGATGAACTCGAGATGCTAAAAGACATCGAAAAGCTGATCAAGCGCAAATTGCCGTCGGAAGTCATTCCCGGTTTTGAACCTGACCTGAATGCCAAGCCGCAAGCTATCCAGCGCCGCAGCAACGACGCACCCAGCCGCAGACCGCAACAGGGGCAGGGACGCAATGCGCCAGCCAAATCCGGCGGCGCACCAGCAAAACCGAACGGCCCCTCGCGCAGCTTCGGCGGCAACTCCACCGCACGTCCTGCTGCACCGCATCGCTCAGGCGGCAGAGGCCGATAAAAAATGCGCGGCAGGTTTTACGATCTGCCGCGATATTTTTATCAGCGCCCATCACAAATCAGGCAGGCGACCACGGTCGTCTGTTTTGATCATCCATGCAGCGAGCAAAGATCCTCCTGCCGCAGCTCGCATTTCATTCCCGTTTTTGAGTAATCTACAAAGACAATAAATTTCCCATCGGAAATGTTTTTGATCAATGTATTTCTACCGGGAAATATCCGCCAAAATTTGCAACATAAAACCGCAATGAACTGCAATGAAATTTATCATTCATTGCCGAGAATAAACTTGTGCTATACCATCGGGCACGTTCTATAGACTTGCTTTCTTCGCCCATGAAAGCAAAAAATTTCGCATAAGAATTGCCGATAAGACACATGACTGCTTATGCCCTCCAGTTTGAGAACATCGTCAAGCGCTATGAGAAAAAAGTGGTTCTCAAGGGCATAGATCTGAACATCGTGCGCGGTGAATTTTTCGGCCTGGTAGGCATGAATGGCGCCGGCAAAACCACCCTGATCAAATGCCTGCTTGATTTTTGTGCAGCCGATGCCGGCAGCATAAAAATCTTTGGCAACAGCAACCGTCTGCCCCAATCGCGTGCGCCATTGACCTTCCTGCCGGAACGCTTCATGCCGCCCTACTATCTGACAGGGGCGGATTTTCTTAAATACACATTGAAACTGCAGTCACTGCCTTACCAGGAAGCGGCGGCGGCGGCCATGCTGCAGGCGCTCGATCTCGATGTTTCGGCGCTGGTGAAACCAGTACGCTCCTATTCCAAAGGGATGACGCAAAAACTGGGACTGGCTTCCTGTTTTTTGGCGGACAAGGATCTGTACATACTGGATGAACCGATGAGCGGTCTGGATCCCAAGGCACGCTCCTTGCTCAAGGCAGGTTTGCAAAAGTTGCGCACGCGGGATTGCACGCTCTTCTTCAGTTCGCACGCATTGGCCGACGTCGAGGAAATCTGCGACCGCATGGCCATACTGCATGAAGGCCTGCTGCGTTTTGTCGGATCGCCGGCTGAATGCAAACAGCAATTTGCATCGACAACACTGGAACAAGCCTATATGAAGTGCATCAGCATACAATGAAGATGCACCGTTTTTACTTGAATGCCTATCCGGTTAACGCCGTCTAGATCTTCCCCCGGCCCATAGGCAAGCATATGTACCTGTCTCATTTCGGACTCAACCAGGCGCCTTTCGCCATCACGCCCAATCCGCATTTTTTTTATGCCGGCAATAAACGCGGCGCCATACTTGAGGCCTTGATTTACGCTGTGATGCACGGCGAAGGCATCATCAAGGTGACCGGTGAAGTCGGCAGCGGGAAAACCATGTTGTGCCGCATCCTTGATGGCATGCTGCCACCCAACATAGAAGTCATCTATCTGGTCAATCCAACCCTGAACCGGGATGAAGTCATCTATGCAATAGCCGGCGAACTCGGTCTGGCCACAGAAGGATTGCGTGCCGATGAAGTCATCCGCCTGCTGCAGAGCGACTTGATTGCCAAGCACGTTGCAGGCAACCAGGTGGTGCTGCTGGTAGAAGAAGCGCAAGC
Organism: Herminiimonas sp.; assembly: GCF_030645555.1. Taxonomy (GTDB): domain Bacteria; phylum Pseudomonadota; class Gammaproteobacteria; order Burkholderiales; family Burkholderiaceae_D; genus Oxalicibacterium. Next base: position 4,910 of record NZ_JAUSME010000310.1, on the reverse strand, counting down.
CATGCCGCTGGATACGCTGGAAGAAATCAGGCTGTTCTCGAATCTGGAAACCGCACATCACAAGCTCTTGCAAATCGTGCTCTTTGGGCAACCCGAACTGGATGAAAACCTGAGCCTGCCGCGCATGCGGCAACTCAAGGAACGCATCACCCACAGCTTCAAGGTGCCGCCGCTGGCCCCGGCGCTGCTGCCGGAATTCCTGATGTTCCGCATGCGCGCTGCCGGTTACCACGGCCCCGATATTTTTACCAAGGGCGCACTCAAGCTGATGGCGTCGGTATCCGAAGGCATCATACGGCGCATCAGCATCCTGGCCGATAAATCCCTGCTGGCGGCGTTCGCTGACAATACCCATACGATACAAGCCAAGCACGTCAGGGCAGCGATAGAAGATAGCGAATTTTCCAACACACCACGAACCAGACGCCGCGCCATATTGCTGGTGGGAGCTATCCTGCTGGCAGCGGTAGCAGCAGCTGGCAGCTGGTTCGCGCTGCATAAAAAACCCACGCCGGCAGCCCAACCAGCAGTCGCGGTCAGTCCGCAGGCAATTCGCCCCACGGCACTGATTCCGACTGTCGGGCCAAGCGATGCGGGCACCGCCCGTCCTGCTCCCGCCGTCGCTGCGACTGTTGCACCCATTGCCGCAGCAGCAGCTGCAATACCGGCGGCAGCGCCAGCTGAGCCGACGCCTGCGTTACCCGCCAGTGCAGCACGCATCGTTGATCCAGCCATACAGCAAGTACTGAAGGTATCCGGCGCATGGCTGACTAGCCAGGCGCCACAACATTACAGCCTGCAACTTGCATTGATAGAAAACGACGCGAGCCAGCTCCATCGCTATTTGCGCAAAATCCAGATGCAAATGGATCCGCAACAAATACATGTTTATCCAACGCGCATAGGCGAACAAGCGCGATTCGGGATTTTGTATGGCAGTTTCAGCAGCCGCGCGGAAGCCGTACAGATGCAGAAAAAACTTGCCGGAATACATGATCATCAGCCGCAGCTACGCACGATGGCAGGCATAAAAGCCGAGATCAAACGCACCAAGAGCAGCGATCTATTGTCAACTTCGCAGATTTAACAATTTGCAATAGTTGAAAAACAGCAATCTGACTTAGAATCCCCCAAAGCAATCTGCTTACTATGACGGACCCGATGATAAAAGCTGCCCTTACTCTTACCGCCTGCATCTTGCTCAGCGCTTGCGGCACCCGCGCGATAGCGCCTTCGGCCGGACATTTGCGCGACACGCCCAAAGCCATTGGCAACATCCCTGATCCAGTCCGGCAAAGCGCTGTACTGACGCCGCCCAAACCGACGGCCAAGCTGGAAACTTTCAGCGTAACGGTCTACAACGTGCCGGTACAGTCGCTGCTGTTCGCGCTCGCCCGCGACGCCAAACTCAATGTCGATGTACATCCCGGGATAGAAGGTAATGTCACGCTGAATGCGATCAATCAAACCTTGCCGCAACTGCTGACACGCATCAGCCAGCAAATCGACATGCGTTTTGAAATCAGCGGACCGAACCTGATCGTGACGCCCGACACGCCATTCCTGCGCAATTACAAAATCGACTACGTCAACATTGCGCGCAATTCCGAAAGCAAAATCAGTATCGCCACGCAGATTTCATCGGCTGGTGGCAGTGTCGTCGGTGCCGCAGGCGGCTCGGGAGACAACAATTCAACGACTTCCGTAACCAATACCTCCAACAACAGGTTCTGGGAAACCCTGGTGCAAAACATCAAGGATACCCTGCACGAAACGGACAAAACCTTCCCGGAAAATACCGATGGCGCCGCCGCGGTTGCAGAGCCTGCAGCAGTTGCCGGCAAGGCTGCTACTGCCGCAGCACCGCGCACCCCCAAGTTCAGGGAAGCCGCATCGGTCATTGCCAATCCGGAAGCCAGCCTGATTGCGGTACGCGCGACCAGCCGCCAGCATGACAAGTTGCAGGAATTCCTTGATGTCGTGATGAACAGCGCCAAGCGCCAGGTGTTGATAGAAGCAACCGTGATCGAAGTGCAGCTCAACGAAAACTATCAGCAAGGGATCAATTGGTCGAGCTTGCGCAATACGGCTCCCGGTGAAGGATTCAACTTCGCGCAAGGAAAAATCGGAACCACGCCATTACCCACAGGCATATCGCCCGGCATTACCCCGGGCATATTTGCGATGAGCTATATCAATCCGACCTCTGCACTCGGCAATCTGTCAGCAGCGATTTCGCTGCTTGAATCATTCGGCAAGGTAAAAGTCTTGTCCAGCCCGAAGATCAGCGTATTGAACAACCAGACTGCCTTGCTGAAGGTGGTCGATAATGAAGTCTACTTCCTCATTACCGCGACCACCACGCAAGGTACGGTGGGCGTAGCCGCCACCTCCGTCTACACATCCGAATTGCGTACGGTGCCGGTCGGATTCGTGATGAGCGTGACACCGCAAATTGCCGAGTCGGACGAAGTATCGATCAGCGTGCGACCGAGTATTTCGCGCATCATCGGCTATGTACAAGATCCAAACCCGGCACTTGCCGCCGCTTCCGTCGTCAGCCGGGTACCGGTCATCCAGACGCGCGAGATGGAATCGATCCTGAAGGTGGCGAGCGGCCAGATTGCTGTCATGGGCGGCCTGATGCAGGATTCGATCGACAATCAAAAAGACGGCATCCCCCTGCTTGGCCGCATTCCGGTCTTTGGTGATGCATTCAACTATCGCAATGAAAGCACGAAAAAATCCGAACTGGTCATCTTCATGCGACCAGTCGTTGTGAAAAATGCGAGCATCACTGGCGATTACAAGGATTACCGTTCTTTCCTGCCTGACAACGAACCGCTCAACAAACAGCCTTACACTGAATCGTCGCCGATCTCGGCAGAAAAAACAGGAGCATCCGGTTCATGAGCCTGTTAATGCAAGCGCTGAAAAAAGCAGAAAATGCCAAGCAAAAACAAGGCGAGGCAGAAAGCGCCGCGACGACTGCACAAGAGGCATTGGCGCCATCGTCTGGCCTGGAATCGCTGACGCTGCAGCCGCAGGAATTTTCACCGCAGGAGCTTGCAGATCAGGCTTCAGCCGCTGCGCCAGACGCCGAGCAGGCAGCAGACTCGGCGACTGCCGTGAATGACTATTTTTCCGCAAGCATCGCAAGGCCGCATGAGCAGACGGCGGCACAGCAGCAGGCACAACTGGAAGCTGATTCGGGACTGACGCCCAAACCGCGCAGCGAACCATCCGCTGCATCGAGCACTGCCGCCGCCGAACTGCGCCAGACTACGCAAGCCGCATCAGCACGCGAAGATGATACGCACGGCAAGCTCAAGATCGGCCTCGATCAAAAGCAAAGCGCGGCGATAGAAGCAAAGAAAAAACTGGCCGCACGCAATGCCGCCAAATCCGTTTTTGACGCCAAACAAAAGTCACCAAATCGCAGGGCGATCATGATTGCGCTGTTTGGCGTGATCGTCCTTTGCGGCGTGGGCGCATACGGCTACATGAACCTCATCGGTACGACCTCAAACGTGATTGCCGTCGCGCCGCCGGTTCCAGAGCCGGTCGCACCGCTTGCCGCCTTGCCGCCCGATACTGTTGCAACTGATGTTGCAACTGATGCTGCAACTGCTGCTGCAGCTGTCGACAGCGCCAGCATCATTACCGAACCCGCCCCAGCCGTGGCGTCGGCAAGCGCGGTCACGGCAACCCCTGCATTGCCGACAGCGCCACTGGAACGCAGCACAGCGCAACCGCTGGCGCCGCAAGCTGTCAGCCATCCGATTGTGACAGCGACGGCGCCAGCTGCCTTGCGGCCACTGCCATCGGCACAACCGCCCTTGTCCAGCATGTCGTCGCAAAGCGAGGCTATTCAGATTCGCCGCACCAATGCATCGTTGCAGCTCAATCCCTCGCTATCGGGCGCGTATCAGGCATACACGGCCGGCGATCTGGTTTCGGCAAACTCCCAATACCAGCGTGTGCTCCAGCAAGAACCGAATAATCGTGACGCCTTGTTTGGCATCGCCGCCATCGCCATCAACCGCGGGCAAAATGCACAGGCCGGATCGTTCTACAACCGCTTGCTGGAACTCGACCCGAATGATGCAGAAGCCGCAGCGGGACTGGCCAGCCTGGACCAGAACGATCCCTCGCGCGCCGAAAGCCGCCTGAAGAAAATTCTCGCGCAAAGTCCGAATTCAGGTTCGGCGCTATTCGCACTCGGCAATGTGTATGCGCAACAGATGCGCTGGCCGGAAGCGCAACAGTTTTATTTCCGCGCCTTCGGCGCCACGCCCGGCAATGCCGACTATGCCTACAATCTGGCAGTCAGCCTGGATAAATTGAATCAGGGGCAACTGGCTCTGGACTATTATCAGCGCGCCCTGCAACTGTCGCAAAAAAACGGCGGCAATCTGGACCAGACCAGCGTCACCAATCGCATACATGCATTGCAGTCTGTGCCGCGCTCATGAACGCACCCACCGACGCGCTGCACGACATGCAGCGATTCCTGACAAATATCTGATGAAAAGCAGGCGCTCCAACCATGGCTGAAAAACCAAAACTGCCGCTAGGTACACTGCTTATCCAGAAAGGGGTGATCAGCGACGATCAGCTGCGCATCGCATTGATAGAACAGCGCCAAAGCGGTATGCCACTGGGGAAAATGCTGATCAATCTGGGCTTTGTGACCGAAGCCACAGTGCGCGAAGCCCTGAGTGAAAATCTCAACCAGCAAAGCACCGACCTGTCCCGCATCTCGGTCGATGCAAGCGCCATCAAGCTGATCCCGAAGGATGTCGCCAAGCGCTACCGGGTATTCCCCATGGTGTTCGACAAGGCACAGCGTACGTTGATGCTGGCGATGGCCGATACCAGCAACATCATCGCGCTGGATCAGATCAACG
>NZ_JAUSME010000300.1 GCF_030645555.1 Herminiimonas sp. | reverse complement strand
GCGAAATGGGGACGCGCACTGTCATCGTGGAGCGCACACAAAATCACCAACGCGCGCGAACGGATAGAAACGATAGCCGCCAAATTTCACACGACGCCGCAGGTGATACGCGAAGTCAATAATATCCCGCCAAAAATGCTGCTGAAGGCTGGCTCGACTATCCTGGTGCCGCGCACCGAAGATGCCCCGCAAAAAGACATTACGCAAGACGTGGCCGACAATGCGACGCTGGCGATGACGCCTGATGTGCCTGATACGAAGCGCATCAATGTGACCGTCAAGAAAAGCGACAACATCAAATCGATCGCCAATCGCTACAAGGTCAGCGTTGCGCAAATCAAGGACTGGAACAATTTGCGCAATGACAAACTGGCCTATGGCCAGAAACTGGAACTGCATGTGCCCTATAGCGCGACCAGAACGGCCAGCAAGAGCAGCGCAAAAAACACCAAACAGGCCAGCAACACCGGCAAATCAAAAGCAGTGGCTGCCAAATCGAACAGCAAGAATGCCAGCAAGGTGAACGTGGCCTCGGCCAAGTCCACCCGCATCACCATCAAATAAGCTTGCCTTATCCGCGCACGGCGGCTGCATCATCCTTCAGCGCATACACGGAAGCAGCCAGCAAGCGCTGCGTGTAAGCCTCGGCCGGATGTGCGAACACCGCATCGCTCATCCCGCTCTCCACCACCTTGCCGTCTTTCATCACCACTACCCTGTGCGCCATTGCACGTATGACGGCCAGGTCATGGCTGATGAAGATGTAAGCCATCCCGTATTTTCTTTGCAATTCGGCCAGCAAAAGCAGCACCTGCTGCTGCACTGACACATCCAGCGCCGAGGTCGGTTCATCCAGCAGGATCAGGTCCGGCTTCAATACCAGCACCCGCGCAATCGCTATGCGCTGCCTTTGCCCGCCAGAGAATTCATGCGGGTAGCGATGCAGGATGTCGGATGGCAAACCGACTTCTTGCAAGCCGTCGACCACGGCCTTGCGTATCCCGGCCGCATCGAGTTGCGGCTGATGCAGGGCCAGGCCTTCGCCCACGATCTGCTCTATCGTGCGGCGTGGCGACAGCGAGGCGTACGGGTCCTGGAACACGATCTGCATGCGCGCGCGCAAGGGACGCAATGCATCTCTGCTCATCGTACTGACAGGCTGGCCATCAAATGCAATGCTGCCGCTGACGCGCGCGCTGGAAAGGCGCAACAGCGCCATCCCCAGCGTCGATTTTCCGGAACCCGATTCGCCGACTATGCCCAGCGTTTCGCCGCGACGCAATTGCACATGAACGTCATCGACAGCCACAAATGGCGTGCTCTTGAACCAGCCCTTCTTGATCTCGAAAGTACAGCGCACATGCTCGGCCTGCAGCAAGAGCGGCGTGGCGTCGCTCACGGTGCTGACCAGTTGATGCGGCTGGCTCGCCAGTAATTTCTGCGTATAAGCTTCTTGCGGATGAGCAAACAAGGCCTGCGTTGCGCCGACTTCAACCAGCCGGCCTTTTTCCATCACGCCGACGCGGTCGGCAAAATGACGCACCAGATTCAAGTCATGCGTGATCATCAGCACTGCCATGTTTTCTTCGCGTTGCAACTGGTTCAGCAATTCGACGATCTGCACCTGTATCGTCACATCGAGCGCCGTGGTCGGTTCATCGGCGATCAGCAGCTTGGGCTTGCACGCCAGCGCCATCGCTATCATCGCGCGCTGGCGCTGGCCGCCCGACAGTTGATGCGGATACGAAAGTGCGCGGCGTTGCGGCTCCGGGATGCCGGTCTTGGCCAGCAATTCGATCGCGCGCAAGGCAGCAGCCCTGGCACTGAGGCCTTCATGCAGCATCAGCACTTCGGCAATCTGGTTGCCTATCGTGAATAGCGGATTGAGCGCCGTCATCGGCTCCTGGAAGATCATCGCGACATCCTTGCCGCGCACGGAACGCATTGCCGTTTCCGTTCTTTGCAGTATGTCCTGGCCTTCGAACAGGATCTTGCCGGCGTAAGCTGCATCCGGATTCAGGCGCAGGATGGACAGCGCTGTGACCGTCTTGCCGGAACCGGATTCGCCGACCAACGCGAATTTTTCGCCGGCGGCTATGCTGAAGCTGATGTCGTCGACGACCTTGCTCGCATCGAAGGCCACTTGCAGGTTTTGAATCTCCAGCAAACTCATGCCTTCCTCCGGACATCCAGCGCATTGCGCAAGGCATCGCCTATATTTGTCAACAGCAGCAACATCATCGTCAGCACTACAAACGTCGACAGCGCGATCCACCACGCATCCAGATTGTTCTTGCCCTGGGCCAGCAATTCACCGAGGCTGGCGGTCGATGCCGGCACGCCCAGCCCGAGAAAATCGAGACTGGTCAGCGCCAGTATCGCGCCGCTCATGCGGAACGGCAGGAAGGTCACTACCGGCGTCAGGCTGTTAGGCAGCACGTGACGCCAAATGATCTGGCCATTCGACAAACCGAGTGCGCGCGCCGCCTGTACGTATTCCAGATTGCGGTTACGCAGGAAATCCGCACGCACGTAATCGGACAAACCCATCCAGCCGAACAGGGACAGCAACACCAGCAGCAAACCTATGCTGGGCTGGAAGATAGAGGCAAAGATGATCAGCAGGTAAAGCTCAGGCATCGAGCCCCAGATTTCCATGAAGCGCTGAAAGAACAGATCCGTCTTGCCGGCAAAATAACCCTGGATCGCGCCGGTGATCAAGCCCAGCAGCACACCGGTAAACGTCAGCGCCAGGCCGAACAGCACCGAGACGCGGAAGCCGTACAGCAGACGCGCCACCACATCGCGACCCCGGTCGTCGGTGCCCAGCCAGTTCTCGGCTGAAGGCGGAGCCGGGTTCGGCGACGTGGCGAAATAATTCAAGGTATCGAAGTGGTAGTGATTGATAGGATAAATCGCCCAGTTGCCGCTCTTGTTGAATTGATCGCGTATGAAGGGATCGAGGTAATCGGCTTGCGTGTCGAAATCGCCGCCGAATTTCTTTTCAGAATAAGTGCTTAGCATGGGGAACATCAGCTCGCCGTTGTAGCGCACCAGCAGCGGCTTGTCATTCGATACCAGCTCCGCCATCAGGCTGATCACAACCAGTATGCTGAACACGATCAGGCTCCAGTAGCCGCGACGGTTTTTCCTGAAGCGCAGCCAAACCCGGCGCGACGGCGAAATCGCGACAGCGGCAAGTGGTGTTGGGTGTGTATTCATCGGTCCAGGCTTTCAAACTGCAGGCGCGGATCGGCCCAGACGTAGCACAGGTCGCCAAGCAACTTGACCACCAGGCCGATCAACGTAAAGAGATAGAGCGTGCCCATCACCACCGGGTAATCGCGCCGCACCACGGATTCATAAGACAGCAGGCCCAAGCCATCGAGCGAGAACAGGGTTTCTATCAGCAGGCTGCCGGCAAAAAAAGCGCCGATGAAGGCGGCCGGGAAGCCGGTCACCAGTGGTATCAGCGCATTGCGGAATACATGCTTGTACAGCACTGCGTTTTCACTCAAGCCCTTGGCGCGCGCAGTCAGGACATACTGCTTGCGGATTTCTTCGAGGAAGGTGTTTTTCGTCAGCATCGTCATCATCGCGAACGAGCCGGCCACCGAGGCCGTGACCGGCAATGCGATATGCCACAGGTAATCGAGCACCTTGCCAACTAGCGACAACTGTTCCCAGTTATCCGAGATCAAGCCGCGCAGCGGAAACCACTGGACGAAACTGCCGCCGCCAAACATCACCAGCAGGAACACGCCCAGTATGAAGCCCGGTATCGAATAGCCTATCAAAACGATCATGCTGGTCCATGCATCGAAGCGGCTGCCTTCGCGCATCGCTTTCGCGATACCCAGCGGCAGCGAAATGAAGTAAGTCAGGAAGAAGGTCCACAAACCCAGCGTGATCGACACCGGCAGCTTGGATACGACCAGCTCCCATACATCCTTGTGATGATAAAAACTCTGG
>NZ_JAUSME010000033.1 GCF_030645555.1 Herminiimonas sp. | reverse complement strand
CAGCCGTTGTTCATCTCGACGATGTGCTCGCTGCTTTCCTGGACCAGGATTTCGTTGTCGATGTTTTCCTGGCCGAATTCGTTCTCGATGACGGCGATGCGCAAGCCGTGCTGCTCATGCAGGATCCGGTTCAGCAGTGTGGTCTTGCCGGCGCCAAGAAAGCCGGTGAGAATGGTTGCGGGTATCAGTGCCATGGGGAAATTGTCTGGTAAAGAAGGCGGCGTGGTGGACTTGTGGCTCGTCAGTCCTCGCTGTTGCGCTTTTTTGCCCTGGGATGGGCGGCGTCGTAGACCTGGGCCAGCCGCTGGAAGTCGAGCGAAGTATATACCTGTGTCGACGCGATCGAGGCATGGCCGAGCATTTCCTGGACGGCACGCAGGTCGCCGGAGGATTGCAGCACATGCGACGCGAATGAGTGACGCATCACGTGCGGATGGACATTGGCCGGGATGCCGAGCGCGCGCGCATGCGCCTTGATCCGCTTTTGCACCACGGCCGGGGTGATGCGCCGGCCGCGGCTGTTCAGGAACAGTGCGCACTGGTGGTCCGGCGTGGCAGCCGTGGCAACTGCCGGGCGCGCCTGCAGCCAGGCACCCAGCGCCTGTGCCGCATGGGTCCCGACCGGCACGGTGCGCATCTTGCTGCCCTTGCCGGTCACGGTGACTTCGGACAGCTGGTCGTCCAGCCAGCCGAGCGAACGGTAGCCATCCTGCTGTACATAGCGCAGGTCGAGCCCGGCCAGTTCGGACACCCGCAGGCCGCTCGAATACAGCAGTTCGAACATGGCGCGGTTGCACTGCTGTTCGACCGCTTCCGGGTCGCGGCCCGGCATGGGCTGGGCCACCAGGCGGATGGCGTCGTCCGGTGACAGGGCCTTGGGCAATGATTTTGCGCGCCGCGGCGCTTTCACGCCGTCGACCGGATTGCGTTCCAGGGGACGCCCTTGCTCCGCGAGCCAGCTGAAAAATCCGCGCCATGCCGACAGCTGGCGGGCGATCGAGCGCGGAGATAGCCCCTGCGCATGCAGTTGTGCCGCCAATTTACGGATCTGGACATGGGTCACCTGCTCGGGGCCCGGACTGGTTCCCGAGGCGGCCGCGAACCGGGCGAGGTTGCCGAGGTCGCGGCCGTAATTGCTGAGCGTGTGCGGGGACAGCATGCGCTGCGTGCGCAGCGATTCCAGGTAACTGCCGATGTCGGTGTCGAACCCCATGCCAGGGCGCGCCGGAAATGTCAGGCGAGCAGCGGCGAAAGTGCTGCTGCGGACGTGCGCGCAATCCGCGCCAGGAAATCGGTCGCCATGTCGGCGCTGAAGCGCTGGCGATCGGGCGAGCCGAGTACCAGCAGCCCGAACGCTTCGCTGTCAGCAGTGGCACGCAGCGGCAGCAGCGCCACCGATTCGATCGGACCGGCGTCATCGAGCAGGCGCACCGCTTCGAAGTCGTTGTTCGGGCCGCAGAACGGCACATGCAGGCTGCTGGCGAAAATGCGCGTGTCCGGCGAGACATCCTCGGCATACCAGGTATGGGAATACGGCTCGGCCACATTCCACAGGCGCAGCGTGGCATGCGGCACGTGGAACACGGTCTTAAGGCCGTCCACCAGCACATGCGGCAGGTCGACATCGTTGCGCGCCGTCAGCAGCGAACAGGTCCAGTCCTGGAAGCGCTCGTTCAGGGCGTCGTTCTCTTCGCCGACGCGGTACAGGCTGGCCTGGCGCAGTTCGAGCGCCTTTACCTTTTCTCGCAGAACCTCGACCTGCCGGTCCTGCAGCGACACGGTGCGGCCGCCGAGGGCGCTGGGCAGCCGCAGGCCGGCGAACAGTTGCGCATGTTCTTCGAAAAATTGCGGGTGGTTGGCGAGGTAGCCGGCAACCGCGGCAGAGTCGAGTTCAACAGTCATGAGATTTCCAGGGTCGGAATGGCGCGCAGCCGGTTTCGGCTTCTTGTTTGCGCCACGAATTACGTCAGCGATTCTAACAGGCGGGTGCAGAACTACTGCGCGGTCCGATCCCGGGGCTCCGGTGCTCATCGTAGCTGCGCACGATTGCGCTCATCAGCCCCGATCCCGACCCGCTCGCTGTTTCTTTTACCAGCCGGCTAACCGACTTGATCTGCTTGCCCGATGTCGATTTCGCCTTCGAACACGGACACCGCGGGGCCGGTCATCATGACCGGCGAGGCGCCGCCATCCCAGGCTATCGACAGGATGCCGCCGCGGGTTTCAACCCGTACCGGCGATTGCAGCAGGCCGCGCCGGATGCCCGCCACCACCGCCGCGCAAGCGCCGGTGCCGCAGGCGAGCGTCTCGCCGGCGCCGCGCTCGAACACGCGCAGGCGGATGGCGTGAGGATCAAGCACCTGCATGAAGCCGGCATTGACCCTTTTCGGAAACCGCGGATGGTGCTCGATCAGGGGGCCGTCGGCCGCCACCGGCGCCGAGTCGGCCTCCGGCACTACCTGCACGGCGTGCGGATTGCCCATCGATACCACCGATACCGGCACGGTTTTGTCTCCGACCTGCAGCGGCCACAACAGGTCGCTGCCTTCGGTCGCCGGCTGCAGGCCGGCGGCGTCGAACGGCACCCGCTCCGGCTCCAGTATCGGCGCGCCCATGTTGACCGTGATGTTGCCGTCTGCTTCGAGCCGGGGCTCGATGACGCCGGCCAGGGTTTCGACCCGGATCGCCTGCTTGTCGGTCAGGTGCTTGTCGGTGACGAAGCGGACGAAGGCGCGGGCGCCGTTGCCGCATTGTTCGACTTCGCCGCCGTCGGCGTTATAGATCCGGTAACGGAAGTCGACGCCGGCTTGACTGGCGCGCTCCACCACCAGTATCTGGTCGGCGCCGATGCCGAAGCGGCGGTCGGCGATCAGCCGCCACTGTTCAGGGCTGAAGCTAATTTGCTGGTTGATGGCGTCGATCACGACGAAGTCGTTGCCGGCGCCATGCATTTTGGTGAACTTGAGTTTCATGCACTCATTATATTTGGCGCGACGCAGTTGCGCCGGCCGGGCTGCACGCTAGGGATAGTAAAAATCCTTCTCCCCCTCGGGCCTCGTCTTGAAACGCTTGTGCGCCCAGAAATACTCCGATGGCGTCTCCAGCGCCCGCTCTTCGATGAAGGCGTTCATGCGGGCGGTCGCGGCAAGCATGTCGGGGCCCGGGTAGTCTTCCCATGGCGGATAAAAACGGACGCGCCAACCGCGATAGTCCGGGAGGAAGGTCGCGACGACCGGGATCACCCGGGCACCGGTGGCCGCTGCAATCCGGGCGGGGGCG
>NZ_JAUSME010000293.1 GCF_030645555.1 Herminiimonas sp. | reverse complement strand
GATACTCCTCCCGCTGATCCGCAGTGCAACCGAAAGTGCTGCAGCGCGGGCTCAAGGCGCCTATCTGTTATTCGTCGTGCCGCTGCTGCTCGAATCCGACTTTTGGCAACAGCGTGTCAGCCGCGTGCTGGCAATCGACTGCCCGGAAGAAATGCAGGTACAGCGCGTGATACAGCGCAATGCGCTGAGCGAACAGCAAGTACGCGCGATCATCGAAACGCAGGTGCAACGCACAGTCAGGCTGGCAGCGGCCGATGACATCATCATCAACGATGGCGATACAGCAGCACTGATTCCGCAGGTGCAGCGCCTGCATGACTTGTATGTGGCGCTGGCACAGACTGAGTGAACCTTGAGCGGATTGCACAGTCTATTTGCCATGCATTTACGCTGAAACTGCATGAAATCGACGCTTGAGGCTGCAGAACACCAAACAAAATTGCCCCTGCATTTGTATTTTGTCCCCGCTTCGTTCAGAATCACACAATTAGCTCGACCCGCCCGGCTTTAACTTTTAAGGGATGCCACTTTGATTGTCTACGAATACCCTTTCAACGAGCGTATTCGCACGTTGTTGCGGTTGGAAGACCTGTACGAGAAATTCGCTTTCTTCGTCGGTCACGATCATGCGCAACATCATCACGTCGCCCTGTCCACGATTTTCGAAATGCTGGAAGTAGCCGGCCGCGCCGATCTCAAGTCAGATCTGCTGCAGGAACTGGAACGCCAGAAACAAACCCTGCTCGGCTTCAAATCCAATCCCAATGTAGAAGCAGAAATGCTGGATGCAATCCTGTTCGATCTCGACCGCATCAGTACCGCACTCATTGCCTCACAAGGCAAAGCAGGTCAGCATATCCGTGAAAATGAATGGCTGATGAGCATACGCGGCCGCACTATCATTCCGGGCGGCGCCTGCGAATTCGATTTGCCTTCGTATTACGCCTGGCAAAATGACTCGTCCGAAAAGCGCCTGGCAGACATACAAAAATGGTTTGCGCCTTTGGCACCGCTGTTCGACGCGATCGGCATGGTGCTGCGCCTGCTGCGCGAGTCCGGCCGCCCGGTAAAAATGATTGCGCAGGCAGGCAGCTATCAGCAAATGTTGCAAGGGAAGTCTTACCAGATGCTGCGCCTGAACATAGATGAAACGCTGGGCGCCATCCCGGAAATATCGGCCAACAAATACATGCTGTGGATACGCTTCACATCGCAGGATGGCGACATGAAGCCGAAGGCGTTCGAAGGCGATGTGCCGTTTGAACTGAGTTTGTGCAGCTTTTAGACTAGATTGATTTTATGGTTACGATAGTTGATTGCCCTACCTGCGGCGCCAAGGTCGAATGGTCGGAAACAAGCAAGTTCCGGCCCTTTTGTTCGAATCGTTGCAAGCAAATCGATCTGGGTGCGTGGGCCGAAGAAAAATATGTGATTCCCGTCGTCAATCCGCTCGACGATCTGGACGAAGATGCACCGCCACCGCCGCAACAATAAACACCTTCAATTGACTGGCAACATCCACTCGCTCGACAACCCGAGGCCCGGCATCGCCAGCTACTGAGTTGGTACCAGGTTCGGGTAGCGCAACCGGTCCAGCCATTCCAGCAAGGGTATCGTCGCCGGCAGCAAGGGCTCGACGCCTACACAACCCTGCCACGCAAACGCCTGATTTTCCAGGCTTTGCGGCGCCCCCCGCCAATCGCGACAGATATAGAAATGCAGATGCACATGCGCATGCGGATAGACATGCGCGACACAACACCACGGCTCTGCGGAAACCACTTCCACCCCCAGCTCTTCCAGGAATTCGCGCTTCAATGCATCGATGATGGCCTCGCCTGCCTCGACCTTCCCGCCGGGGAATTCCCAGTAACCGGCATAAGGCTTGCCGTCCGGCCGCTGGCCGAGCAAGACATCGCCATTCGGCTGCATCAGGATACCGACTGCGACATCTATCGGTGCGGAATTGTTTTCAGACATCGGGGCGACCTGGAGGATGGAAACGATACGGGGAAATCAATGGAGCTGAATGGGCATAGATGGCCGCGCATTCATTTCGGCATTTTCCCTGCATGGTCTTTCGCGAATTGCCACGCCACGCGGCCGGAACGCGAACCGCGCTGCAGGGCCCAGCGCAAGGCATCTGCCTTGGCTTCCTCGGCTTGCTGCGCATTGCAGCCGAAGTGCGCCAGCCAGTGCGCAACGATGTCCAGATAGTCGTCCTGCCGGAACGGATAGAAGGTCACCCACAGACCGAAGCGTTCGGACAGCGAGATTTTTTCTTCTACCGTTTCACCGGGGTGAAGATCACCATTGTCATCTGTTTTGTAGCTGGCGTTATCGGACATGCGTTCCGGCAGCAAATGACGACGATTCGAGGTCGCATAGATCAGCACATTATCGGATTGCGCGGAAATACTGCCATCCAGCGCCACCTTCAATGCCTTGTAGCCGCCCTCGCCTTCTTCAAACGACAGATCGTCGCAGAATATGATGAAGCGCTCAGGCCGGCCGGCAACCAGATCCACGATATCCGACAGATCACCCAGATCATCCTTATCCACTTCAATCAGGCGCAAACCCTGGGCTGCATACTGGTTCAGACAAGCCTTGATCAGCGACGATTTGCCTGTGCCGCGTGCGCCGGTCAGCAATACGTTATTCGCCGGCAAACCTTCGACGAATTGCCTGGTGTTCTGTTCTATCTGCTGTTTTTGCGTGACTATATTGTGCAGATCGTCCAGAGCGATCGGCGAAATATGTGCGACCGGCTGCAGGTAGCCGCGGGCATCCTTGCCACTGGATTTGCGCCAGCGAAAGGCGATGCCTGCATTCCAGTCCGGCGCAGCGTTAACCAGCGGCAGTATCGCTTCAAGACGGCCCAGCAAGGCTTCGGCGCGCGTTAGAAATTGTTCTAGTTGAGTCATCGGATTCAAATCAATTAACAAGGCTGGTGGCGCAAGCACCGCACATTTCAGGAACGGTAATCGGCGTTGATCGTCACATACTCATGCGACAGATCGCAGGTCCAGATGGTTGCAGCGGCAGCGCCGCGACCAAGCTGGACCCGCACCGTGATTTCGCTTTGCTTCATCACGCGCTGGCCATCCGCTTCCTGATAATCGGGATTGCGACCGCCATTTTTTGCGACCCACACATCATCCAGGTACAGGTTCAGTGTGGTGACGTCGAGATCGTCGACACCGGCATAACCGATAGCAGCCAGGATGCGGCCCAGATTCGGGTCCGAGGCAAAGAAGGCGGTCTTCACCAGCGGCGAATGCGCGATCGAATATGCGATCTTGCGGCATTCCTCGACATCCTTGCCATCCTCGACCGTCACCGTGATGAACTTGGTCGCGCCTTCGCCATCGCGCACTATCATTTGCGCCAGTTCCTGCGACAGATCCAGCACCGCTGCCGCCAGGGCTTCGTATTCCGGCGTATCGATCGCCGTGACTTCCAGCGCCGCAGTGCCGGTTGCAACCACGATGAAGGAATCGTTGGTCGAGGTATCGCCATCGATGGTGATGCAGTTGAACGAACGATCCGCCACCTGCTTGACCATGTGCTCGAGCACCGGCTGCGCGACTTTGGCATCGGTTGCCATGAAGCCCAACATGGTCGCCATGTTCGGCTTGATCATGCCGGCGCCCTTGCTGATGCCGGTCAGCGTAATCGTCTGGCCATTGATCTGG
>NZ_JAUSME010000289.1 GCF_030645555.1 Herminiimonas sp. | reverse complement strand
TCATGATTCCTCCAAATCTCCAACCGCTTGCGAACCAAGCGAGTACTTGGAAATATTATTTCAGCGACAACCACTTACCGTGTACTTGCCACAAACGAAAAAGCAATAAAAAAGGGGTAAAAAAAAGATGTCAGCACGCCTTTTTTGTTATCCGATAGCGGGCTATCAGATCACGTACAAATCAACATATTCATGCACCGGCATCGCTTCCAGTGCAGCCTGGTCGAGCGAGATGTCAAGGATGGATTTTTGTTGTTTGGCCGGGAACTGGCGTGCCAGATTTATCTTGAACTTGGCTTCCAGCAGCGGGATGCCATCCTTGCGGCGGCGTGCATGGCCGATAGGGTATTCGACCACCAGTTCGGCCAGCGTTGTGCCGTCCTTGAATTCAACTGTCAGCGCATTGGCGATAGAACGTTTTTCCGGATCATGGTAATCCTTGGTGAAGGCTGGATCTTCCACGCAGACGATCTTGTCGCGCAAGACATCGATGCGCTTGTCGCTGGCGACATTGTCTTCATAATCGCTGGCCGTCAGGCGTCCGAAAATCAGCGGCACGGCCACCATGTACTGGATGCAGTGGTCGCGGTCGGCCGGGTTGTCGAGCGGACCTTTCTTGTCGATGATGCGGATGCAGGCTTCATGCGTGCGGATCGTGATCTGCTTGATGTCTTCGACGTTTCTGCCGGCCTGGGCTAGCTGCGCATGCAGGGTAACGGCGGCTTCGACTGCAGTTTGCGAGTGGAATTCAGCCGGGAAGGAAATCTTGAACAACACGTTTTCCATCACATACGAGGCGTATTTGCGCTGGAACTTGAACGGCTGGCCCTTGAACAGCACATCGTAAAAACCCCAGGTCTTGGCGGTCAGCACGGATGGATAACCCATCTCGCCAGTCTTGGCCATCAGGGCCAGGCGCACTGCGCGCGAGGTGGCGTCGCCGGCCGCCCATGATTTGCGCGAACCGGTATTCGGCGAGTGGCGATAGGTGCGCAGCGACTGGCCATCGACCCAGGCCAGCGACACTGCATTGAGGATTTCATCGCGGTTCAGGCCCAGCATTTCTGCCACCACGGCAGTCGATGCCACCTTGACCAGCACCACGTGATCGAGACCGACCTTGTTAAATGAATTCTCGAGTGCGATGCAACCCTGGATCTCATGCGCCTTGATCATGCCGGTCAGCACATCCTTCATCGTCAGCGGTTTTTTGCCGGCTGCCACTGCAGTGCGCGACAGCCAGTCGGCCGTTGCCAGGATGCCGCCCAGGTTATCCGATGGATGGCCCCATTCCGCTGCGAGCCAGGTGTCGTTGAAGTCCAGCCAACGTATCATGGCGCCGATGTTGAAGGCGGCCTGCACCGGATCAAGCTGGAATTGCGTGCCGGGTACCTTGGCGCCGTTCGGCACCACGGTGCCGGGCACGATGGGGCCCATCAGTTTCTTGCAGGCCGGGTATTCCAGCGCTTCCAGTCCGCAGCCCAGCGTATCGATCAGGCAGTTGCGGGCGGTATCGTAGGCGAGCGCGGAATCGATCTTGTATTTGGTCACGTAATCGACGATATCGACCAGCACTTCATCGTATTGTGGACGGACATTTGAAATATGAGCAGACATGGGATTCCTGTAATCGGTAGTTAAAAATAAAAATTAAATGTGCAGTCGATCGGCGATCTACAGCGCGCTGTCATCGCCGCGTTCTCACTTGCGCTCGGCAAGTGGAACGAAGGCCAGATCTTCCGGGCCGACATAATTGGCGGATGGACGTATGATCTTGTTATCGATGCGCTGCTCGATGATGTGTGCGGCCCAGCCGGAGGTGCGTGCAATCACGAACAGCGGTGTAAACATCGCCGTCGGCACCCCCATCATGTGATACGAGACTGCCGAGAACCAGTCCAGGTTGGGGAACATTTTTTTCGCATCCCACATCACCGTTTCGAGACGTTCGGCAATTTCAAACATCCTGGTGGAGCCGGCTTCCTGCGACAGCTTCAGCGCCACGTCCTTGATCACCTTGTTGCGCGGGTCGGAGATCGTGTACACCGGATGGCCGAAGCCGATCACCACTTCCTTGTTTTCCACCCGGCGCTTGATGTCGGCTTCGGCTTCATCCGGGTTGTCGTAGCGCTTCTGGATTTCAAATGCAAACTCGTTGGCGCCGCCATGCTTGGGTCCGCGCAGCGCGCCGATGGCGCCGGTGATCGCCGAATGCATATCGGAGCCGGTGCCGGCGATGACGCGCGCGGTGAAGGTGGAGGCGTTGAATTCATGTTCTGCGTACAGGATCAGCGAGGTGTGCATCGCGTCTTCCCACGATTTTTTCGGCTTCACGCCATGCAGCAGGTGCAGGAAATGCGCGCCTATCGAGTCGTCGTCGGTTTCGACCTCGATGCGTTTGCCGTTATGGCTGTAGTGATACCAGTACAGCAGCATCGAGCCGAGCGAGGCCATCAGCTGATCGGCGATGTCGCGCGCGCCGGGAGTGTTGTGGTCGTCTTTTTCAGGCAGTACGCAACCGAGGGCGGAGACGCCGGTGCGCATCACGTCCATCGGATGGGATGCGGCCGGCAGCGCTTCCAGCGCCGCCCTGACGCTGACCGGTATGCCGCGCAATGCCTTCAGTTTGGTTTTGTAGGCCAGCAGTTCGGCCCGGGTGGGCAATTTGCCGTGCACCAGCAGATGTGCAATTTCCTCGAATTCGCAGGTCTGCGCAATATCCAGTATGTCGTAGCCGCGATAGTGCAGATCGTTGCCGGTTTTGCCTACCGTGCAAAGCGCGGTATTGCCCGCTGTGACGCCGGACAGGGCGACCGATTTTTTAGGTTTGAAGCCGCTTGCTTGTTGCTCAGTCATGTGATGTCTCCGGATCGTTTGCTGATGGTAGGTTTATGCTTTTTTCTGTTGTGAAAACAGGCTGTCCAGATGCTGTTCAAACTGGTGGTAGTTGATGCGGTCGTACAGTTCCATCCGGGTCTGCATGGTGTCGACCACGTTTTTCTGCGTGCCGTCGCGGCGCACTGCCTGATAGACGTTTTCGGCGGCCTTGTTCATCGCGCGAAACGCTGACAATGGATACAGCGCCAGGCCGACATCGGCGCTGCGCAGTTCGTCCAGCGTGAACAGCGGGGTGGCGCCGAATTCGGTGATGTTGGCCAGCACCGGAACCTTGACGGCCGCCGCGAATTGCCGGTACATAGCCAGTTCGGTGATCGCTTCCGGGAAGATCATGTCGGCGCCTGCCTCGACGCAGGCGATGGCGCGCTCCAGCGCCGACTCCAGTCCTTCGACCGCGAGCGCATCGGTGCGTGCCATGATGACGAAATTTTCATCGGTGCGCGCATCCACTGCGGCCTTGATGCGGTCTACCATTTCCTGCTTGCTGACGATTTCCTTGTTGGGACGATGACCGCAGCGCTTGGCGCCCACCTGGTCTTCGATATGGATGGCGGCCGCGCCGAACTTGATCATGGAGCGCACCGTGCGCGCCACATTGAAGGCGGATGCACCGAAGCCGGTATCGACATCGACCAGCAGCGGCAAATCGCATACATCGGTAATGCGGCGCACGTCGGTCAGCACATCGTCGAGATTGGAAATGCCGAGGTCGGGCAAGCCTAGCGAGCCGGCTGCCACACCGCCGCCGGACAGGTAGATGGCGCGAAAACCGGCGCGTTTGGCCAGCAGTGCATGGTTGGCGTTGATCGCGCCGATTACTTGCAACGGTGATTCTTCGGCGACAGCCTTGCGGAATAAAGCGCCTGGAGATGGCTGGGTCATGTCTGTCTTTCAAAATGTTTCATCAAAGGAGCGTTGCGGCTACTGCCATGCTGGATTGCAATCGCCGTGCCAATGCGCCGTCACAATACCCGGATGGCAGCGAAAATTGCGATAAACATGTCTGAAATCAAGCGCTTGCAAGCCGGCTGGCCGCATCGGACGGCATAAAGATATTGCCCATGTGAACCAGGCCGGCGTTACAATAAGTCTGTTTGAAACATATTTACTATGTGTCTTGAAACACTTTTCACGCTAATTGAAACGCAGGATGAAACATGGCGCAATCTCCTCCTACTGCACGCGATCACGACCAGCCGGTCATCTGGACCCTGTCGGTGTCGCGCCTGTCCGACCTGTTTCGCGACATTGCACGCGAATTCGATGATCAGGCCAGCATAGAAGCGATACATCTGGCTTACGACGAGGCGGTGCGGCATATCCAGGAACGCCTGCAAACCGAGCGTTGCGACGCGATTATTGCGGCCGGCTCCAACGGCGCCTATTTAAAGAGTCGTTTGCCCATCCCGGTCTTCATCGTCAAGGCCAGCGGCTTCGATGTGATGCAGGCGCTGGCGCGCGCGCGCAAGATCAGCAGCGACATCGGCCTTATTGTTTACCAGGATGCGATTCCCGAGCTGGCCGAGTTCCAGAGCACCTTCGGCTTGAACATCGTGCAGCGCACCTACGTCACCGAAGAAGATGCGCGTGCCCAGATCAATGAATTGAAGGCGATGGGGATCAAGGCCATCGCCGGCGCAGGGCTGATCACCGATCTGGCGGAGGAGGCGGGCTTGACCGGCGTTTTCATTTATTCCGCCGCATCGATACGTCAGGTCTTCAACGACGCGCTGGAACTGGCGCAGCTGACCCATCAGGAAAGTACGCATCGCCGTCACACGTCCAGCGGCACGCATTACCATGCCCGGCACAGCCTGCAGGATTTGCGCGGCAAATCGGCCGTGATGCAGGAGGTGCGGCACGCCATTGCACTGTTCGCCCGTTCGCCTGCCACGGTATTGATACATGGCGAAACCGGGAGCGGCAAGGAGCTGGTGGCGCAGGCGATTCATCGCGAAGCCACGCGTGGCCTGACCGTGCATGCGCGTGCCGAGCGGCCGTTTGTAGCAGTCAATTGCGGCGCGCTGGCGGAGTCCTTGCTGGAGTCGGAATTGTTTGGCTATGAAGATGGTGCGTTCACCGGCTCGCGCCGCGGCGGCCGCGCAGGTTTGTTTGAAGCGGCACATCGCGGCACGCTGTTTCTCGATGAAATCGGCGAAATGCCGCTGGCTCTGCAGACCAGGCTGTTGCGGGTGCTGGAAGAGCGTGCGGTCGTCCGGGTAGGCAGCAGTCGTCCGATCCCGGTCGATGTGCGCATCATCAGCGCCACGCATTGCGATCTGGAGCAACGCATGCTGGAAGGGCGTTTTCGCGCCGACCTGTTTTATCGCCTGGCGGTGCTGCGCCTGCGTGTGCCGCCACTGCGCGAGCGTCCCGGCGATCTGGCGCAACTGGCCTTGTGGTGGTTGAACCATGCGCTGGCCGCGCTCGATGTGCACCCGCATGCCAATCTGCAGGCGGAAGTCGAAACCTGCGTACCCTTGCTGGCTGCCTATCACTGGCCCGGCAATGTGCGCGAATTACGCAACCTGATGGAAAGGCTGGCCCTGTACATGGCCGATGTGCCGCTGCAGACGCTGACGCCGGCATTCCTGAAAAGCATCGCGCCGGAACTTGCTGCAGCGGCAGCCGATACGCAGGCTTTGGATGGTGAAGGTGACGGACTTGCAGTCGAGGCTGCACCAACCGAAACCCTGCAGCAGGTATTGCAGCGCTATCAAGGCAATCGCGTAGCGGCGGCCAGCTATCTGGGCATCAGCCGCACCACCCTGTGGCGCCGCCTGCAGGCAGCGGGTGCAACTGATGCCGGTGAGACGAATTAAAACGCTAAATTAAAACGATAAAACGCGCGAGCCGGTTGGCAGCAGGCTCGCTTACTCATTGCATCTCCATCGATTCCAGTGCCGGTGCTGCCTCATTGGTCAGGAACTGTTCAACCAGCTGAAAGAAGCGCGCATAAAACTTTTCTTCTGCAATCGTCGCGCTGGCGACCTTGACCAGCGAATCGTCGCTGGACGAGAACGGCAGTGACACCGAACCCAGTGCGCCGACCCCGACGCTGGCAGAATTATTGACCTTCTTCAGCGCATAGCGATCTTCCAGCGCGTTGGCAAACACCGATGCCACCTTGCCGTCGGCATTATCGATGGCGCACACGACGCGGAACGCGATCTGCACATGCACATCGTTTTCCGGCTGAAAGCTCTTGCGCCCATCGACCTGGCTGGTGCTGGCCGCGCTGATCACATAGCCCTGGCTGAGCAGGGTGCGGCGGACTGCTTCGCAGGCGACATTGGCGGCAACCGGGAAGCGGCGCGCATACACATCGGTCGAGTCGAATTTTTCCGAATGATAGACCACCGGTTTGGCCCCCGTTGTACAGCCGGTGATGACGGCAATCAGGACTAGTTGCAGCAGGATACGTGAGCTGCATCGCATAATTGATACTCCATGGTGGGGATGTCGCTGCAGGGTAGCGTTCCCTTGTTGACTGAGCGTAGGGCGAAAGATTCCAATTACAGCGAATTGAGGCAAATTTTACCCCACGATAGCAGCGATCCAGTGCAGCGCAGCCAGCATGCACGTCCGCAGCGATGCCGCTTTTACCGTCGATTTTTAGCTGTGCCGGCATGCGCTTGCCGTCCGCAATGTCCGAAACTCAGTTAATCTTCATCCTTTGTCGCATCCAACATGAGAAAAGCAATGGGTAATCTGGTGATAGTTCGCCACGGCGAGTCACAGTGGAACCGGGACAACCGTTTCACCGGCTGGGCCGACATCGATCTGACGGAAAATGGCATACAGCAGGCGCGCAATGCCGGACGCGCGCTGGCCGACGCCGGTTTCCATTTCGATCTGGCGATCACCTCGATGCTCAAAAGGACCATCCGTTCGCAATGGCTGATCCTCGAAGAAATGGATGCGATGTACACGCCCATCATCAGTCACTGGCGCCTGAACGAGCGGCATTACGGCGCGCTGACCGGGCAAAGCCGGGCCGAGACGATCGCCAGGTTTGGTGAAGAGCAGGTGTGGCGCTGGCGGCGCGGTTTCGACAGCCGCCCGCCCCTGATGGACGCCGCCGATGCGCGCGCGCCATGGCTGGAAAAACGCTATCAGGGCATCCCGCAATCAGCCTTGCCGCTGGGCGAATCGCTGCAGGAAACGGTGGAGCGCGTGCGCATAGTCTGGGATGAAGTCATCGCGCCGGTATTAAGGCAGGGCAAGGACGTGATCATTTCATCGCATGGCAACAGCCAGCGCGCCCTGGTCAAGCTGCTCGAAGACATGCCGGATGAAGAAGTGGCCCGTTTCGGCGTGCCCAACAGCGTGCCGCTGATCTACAAGCTCGATAGCGAGCTGCGCGTGCTCGACAGAAGTTCTATGGATATCCCGCATCCGGAAGTATCGACCATACTTTGAGCATATCCGGCAGGGAATCGACACCATGCCGGCGCTTGTCGCATGGTTTCCCGACCAGCCAGCACCCCCATATTTGCAGCATCCACTGCTGCGCACTATTCTTCACAAATGATAATGGTTCTCATTTGTGATAAGATGCTTTCTCGAATTTGAGAGACTGCAGCTTGCCGCCGCATGGTTGGTGTTGCTGACTGCGTCTGCCAGGGTGAAGGATAGGATCATGAATAAAACTCGCAACAATCACGACCAGACCGCGCCGCAGCAAATTGCAACCTTGCATCGGGAGGCTGCGATCATGCGGGCTGAAATAATGCGCCTGCGTGCAGACGTGATGATGCGTGATACCGCGCTGGCCTATGCGCGTGAGGATCTCGCCGCGTTGAAGGCGCTCATTCCCGGTTTGCCCAAACGCATGACTTTGCTGCGGCGTGTTGAATCGCTGACCGAGCATTTGCAGGAGTTGATGCGCGAACGTCTGGGCTGGCAATGGGGCATAAAGCCTGCCCTGAACAAGGCGGATATCGCAGACAATTCAATGCCGGCCGATCTGCGGGAAAAATCCGTGCTCTGCGTTGGCCGGGATGAGCCCGCCGCACTAGTCGCGCAGCAAGCGATAGAAGAAGCGGGCGGATATTTTCTGCATCATGACGGGTACGATGGCGCAGATGAAGCAACGCTGGAAGCAAGCCTGACGGCCGCCGAACTGGTGATTTGCCAGGCCGCTTGCGTCAGCCACGATGCTTACTGGCGTGTACAGGATCATTGCAAGCGCACCGGCAAACAGTGCGTGCTGGTGTCGCAACCGCAGGCCATGCATTTTGTGCGCAGCCTTGACGATACCTTGCTCTCATCTACGGAAAAATAAGGCAGTACCCAGTCAGCATCTGCAGCCCTTGCATCGCTTCAGTCGGGCGCAGTCAATCCCAGCCTTGCATGCCACTCGGCGATCGATTCTTCCGGGTACA
>NZ_JAUSME010000337.1 GCF_030645555.1 Herminiimonas sp. | reverse complement strand
GGCGCTGGCATTCCTGGGCCTGTGCCTGATAGTCGTGTGGCGGATATTCAAGACTGGATACAGGCTCAAGTCCTAGGCCGGCGATGCCAGTCGAGCCTGGTTCTGGATGCCGGGCTTGCCAGCCGAAGGTTTGTTGACGCTGATCAAAATATCAAGCAAGCTGTTGCGGTACGCTAACTGTCTTGCTGCAAACGTTCGCCCTTATAAATTCTTTTTGACAGAGATACGATGAATAAAATCACACTCGCTTTTTTGGCCTTGCTCCCCTTCTCCGCATTTTCGCAGCCGGTTGATCCCTGCATTGCAAAAAACTCGACGCAGGAAATGAGCGCATGTGCGAAAGCCGAATACCAGCAAACCAGCGACAGGCTGGACAAGACTTACAAGGCACTCATAGCGCAGATGCCGAAGAAGGATGTGCAAGGCATACCCTATCAGGCTGTCAAAAAGCAGTTCCCCGTTGCGCAGCATGCGTGGGTTGAATTTGTTGCGCAGGATTGCCAAACCATCAGCATCTACAACAAGGGCAGCCTCTTGAGAGACATCGAATATTACAGCTGCATGCGCCTGCATACCGAGCAACGCATATCGGATCTGGAACGTTTCCTCAGCCGCAGAGAAAAAACGAAGTCATAAGCTGTGCGATGCGGGCATGACAGCGACTAGCGCTCCTTCATGCCTGCACGCATGCTGCCGTATGGATCGTCGATGATGTAGCGCCACGATCCATCCTCCTGCCTGCGCAACACTTCCAGCGTATCCACATTCGTTTTTACCAATTGCCCATCGGGCTTGGTAAACGCCAGTTCAGCCTTCATACGATTCGTAGCCAGGGTTCCGTCACCACTCAGGGTCGCCTTGATAAATGCAATCGTGAACTTGGGTTTCAAGGCAATGACGCCAGCATTGTTTTCGCGGATCGCATCCAGCCCTGTCATCGTTTCACCTGACTTCTTGAACAGCACTGCTGTCGGCTCATACAAGGCTACCGATAATTCAATGTCGCCCGATTCCAGCGCGGCAACCAGTATGCGACTGCACTCCTCTGGCTCGCGCGCCAGCTTGTTCAGCTGAACAGCGGTATTATTGTCAGGCATGATGCTCCTCCGGTAAGTGTCATGTAAACAAATGTATCATCCCATGATGCTTTGCATATATCCATCAAACCGGCAAACTTTTACATTTCCGAGCGCATGACCCTCCCGGCAGCAGAAAGCGCAGCAAGCGTCCATCGCTATGTATGGCGGGACGGAGACCGGGTATACGGCTTCGTCGATTATTACCTGTTCGATCAGGTATGCATGATCACGCATACGGAAGTCGATCCATCGCTGCAAGGCAGGGGTTACGGTTCACAAGTCGCAGGCAAGGCAATCGAACATGTACGCAGCCAGGGCAAACGCATCGTGCCGGTGTGCGGCTTCATGGCGCACTATCTGCGCCAGCATCCGCAACATTTTGATATGGTCACGCCCGCGAGCCGACGCATCTTCAATATAGGAAAAACGGAATGATCAGCTATATCGCAGTCAAGCATATCCACGTCACGTGCGCGGCCTTGAGCATCAGCCTGTTCCTGCTGCGGGGTGTCTTGATGCTGCGTCATTCAGCAATGTTGCAGCAACGCTGGCTAAAGATCACGCCGCATGTAGTCGATACGCTGCTGCTGGCAAGCGCGCTGACGATGGTGGCATGGAGTGCGCAATATCCATTTGTGCAAAGCTGGCTGACTGCGAAGGTGCTGGCGCTGCTGGCCTATATAGTACTGGGGATGATTGCATTGAAACGTGGCAAGACTGCCAGCATCAGGTTGATGGCGTTTATTGCGGCATTGCTGGTATTTGCCTATATCGTCGCGGTTGCGATCACCAGACAGGCGCTGGTTTTCAGTTGATACACGCTGACTGAACGCAAGCTTACTGGACCTCAACCTTGCCGAAAAATCCCAGTTGCAGACTCGCGGCAACGCGATGCGCCATCAGCATGAACTGCGCCGCCGACGCTTCATCGAACAAGCGGTTCACGGTTTTTTCAAACAGGCTGAGCCAGCGCCTGAAATGCTCAGGCTCTATACCGGCCAACTGCATGTGCTTGCCATAGACATTGCCATGAAAGCTGCGCGTACCCAGCACGATTGTCGACCAGAATTCCCCCAGTTTTTCTAGATGCGCAGTCCAGTCGTCACCCAGAACCCTGGTAAATATCGGCCCTAAAGCATCATCCTGTCTTACCGCACGATAAAACTGCTCGACCAGATCCTGTATGTTCTCGCGTGTGATGGTGTCGTATTTCATGGCTGGCCTGTCTGTGCTGTCTGTGATTACCATCGGCACTATACCAGTGCCTGCAAACGATGAAGCGCCTGCCCGGCAAACGCTTCATCGATGGGCATCAAGCTAGCGCAGGATAATCAACATAGCCTTCCGCTGTTGCGCCATAGAAGGTTTCGTAATGTGGCGCATTCAACGGCGCATCGAGTTGCAGGCGCTTCGGTAAATCCGGATTGGCGATGAACAATTGGCCGAACGCGACTGCATCGGCGGCCCCCGACTCTATCAGCTGCTCTGCCGTCGCCTTCGTCATTTTTTCATTCGCAATGTATACGCCGCCGAACGCTTGCTTGATTTGCCGGCCGAGGCTGTCACCACCCAGCGCTTCACGCGCACAGATGAAGGCAATGCCGCGCTTGCCGAGTTCACGTGCGACATAGGTAAAGGTTGCCGCAGGATTGGAGTCGCTCATCGTGTGCGCATCGCCGCGCGGTGCCAGATGCATGCCGACGCGCGCGGCGCCCCACACTTCTATACAGGCATCGGTGACTTCCAGCATCAGGCGCGCGCGATTTTCTATCGGGCCGCCGTATGCATCCGTTCGCTTGTTGCTGCCATCCTGCAGGAACTGGTCCAGCAAGTAGCCGTTGGCGCCATGCACTTCCACGCCATCAAAGCCGGCCAGCTTGGCGTTTTCCGCACCTTTGCGATAAGCCGCAACGATGCCCGGGATTTCTGCCAGATCGAGTGCGC
>NZ_JAUSME010000284.1 GCF_030645555.1 Herminiimonas sp. | reverse complement strand
GCTCGGCCATTCGGATGCCGATGTGCTGTTGCACGCGATTACCGATGCCTTGTTCGGCGCGGCCGCATTGGGCGATATAGGACGGCATTTTCCTGATACGGCAGTCGAGTTTGCCGGTGCCGATTCGCGCGTATTGCTGCGCGAAGCAGCCAAGCGTGTGGCAGCAGCAGGTTTTCGCATCGGCAATGTGGATGCGACCATTATTGCGCAAAGACCGAAGATGGCGCCGCACATAGTGCAAATGGTGGCCCATGTCGCCGAGGATCTGGGCGTGGCGATCAACCAGGTCAACATCAAGGCGAAAACCAATGAAAAACTGGGCTACCTGGGGCGCGAAGAAGGAATCGCTGCCGAAGCGGTGGCGCTGATTTACCAAATATAATAAAAACGGCTGAAATTTATTTGTTTTCTCCCTGTCTACTTAATAGTATTGATTTCTTAACTAAAAATTTTCTTGAAAGGTCATAAACATGTCGAATGAAGGCTATCACGAGCCAGTTGATAAACTGTCTGCAGCAACCATGGATATGCACAGGGCGATTACTTCGCTGATGGAAGAGCTGGAGGCTGTCGACTGGTATAACCAGCGGGTCGACGCGGCGACCGATCCTGAACTGAAGAAGATACTTGCGCACAATCGCGACGAGGAAAAAGAACATGCGGCGATGGTGCTGGAGTGGATACGCAGGCGCGATCCGAAGATGGACAAGGAATTGCGCGACGCCTTGTTCAAGGAAGGCCCGATCACCGGCGATCATCACGAATAAACAGTATGAAAAAGGCAATCCCGCTGCAAGGCATTGAATTCTCAGGATGGATCACCATCTATTGCAGCATCGCCCGGATTGCCGCATAGTTGCATTGTGCGATGCCGTATTTCCAGCATGCACAGCAAGTCCGGGGTGATTTATCAGCTTGACTTGGTTATATATAAAAAGATTCAGGAGTGACACGACATGGCATCTTTTCTTTTCATCCAGCACGCACAGGGCTGGCAGCAAATGTTTCGCCGCAGCCAGTCGGGCGGTTTTGTTTCGCGCCTGCTCGCGTGGCTGGTGCTGGGTCTGGTGTTGATGGTCGGTTTGCTGGTCGTGGTGGCAGTCTTGCTGCTGAGCTGGTTGCTGATCCCGGTGCTGATGTATAAACGCCGCAAGGCCTTGAAAGCGCGTTTCGCAGCGGAGCGCGCCTATCAGCAGTCATCGCAAGGCGAGATCATAGACGCGGTAGTGACCGAGATCAGGGATGACAAGGCATAAAGGCTAGACCTGATTACAGATTGCCGTTCTCAAGTAAAAAACGCACATCTCTTACCGAGCATGTGCGTTTTTTTATTGGCGCTGCCGAGAGCTCTGTGCGCTTTCAGGCAGAGAAATGGCTGTGCCGCTTCCTAGCGTTGGCCAGCACGATTTGCACCATCAGCCCGCCGCCATCCCGATTGAACAAGTTCAGCTTGCCGCTATGCCGCTTGACGATACGGTCTACGATCGCCAGGCCCAGGCCGGCCCCATTAGCCTGCCCGCGGGCGCTATCCATGCGGGTAAACGGGCGCAGCAGGCGGCTGATTTCCTGTTCCGGCACACCGGCGCCATGATCGGCGATTTCCAGTATCACCTTGTCGCCTTCGGCGCGGCAGGACAAGTCTATATCGACGTGGCTGGCGCCGTTCGCCTTGCCGTAACGGCGCGCGTTTTCTATCAGGTTGTTGACTATCCGCTTGATATCGATCGCATTGCCCAGGATGCTGATCTTGTCTTCTATGGTGCTGTTCACCTGGACGTCAGGCAGGCGTGCCGCGGCGTGCGCCGCATCCGATATCAGGGCCGTCATGTCTATGGATTTGAAATGGCTGCTGTCAACCGGTTTTGCATAATCGAGGAACTGGCCGATGATCGCATCCATTTGTTCCAGATCGGATTGCATGCCTTTGCGCGCATCGTCGGGCAAGCCGGCCATTTCGACTTCCAGCTGCATGCGCGCAAGCGGCGTGCGCAAATCGTGCGAAATGCCGGCCAGTACCACCGCACGATCGGATTCGACGCGATTCAAATCATCGACCATTTGATTGAAGCTGTGATTGGCTTCGCGGATTTCCATCGGGCCGCGTTCCGGCAACGGAGCAGGGCGCTGGCCATTTGCAATCGCACGCGTGGCAGCGGTGAGGCGTGCCAAAGGTTGATTGATCAAGCCGGAAATCATCATGGCTCCCAGCAAGGACAGCATCAAGGTGGCGGCGCCCCAGCCCAGCCACTGGACGCCGGAACTGCCTTCGATCCGGTTGCGGTCCAGCATCATCCAGTACTCGTCATCGGAGATCGTAAAACTGACCCAGAAGCCGGCGACATCATTGACGGTGCGCGCAAAGCGGGTTTCCTTGCCCAGGCCGGCGCGCACGCTTTCCTGGATGCTTTGTACCAGGCTGTTTTCGAGCGGCGGTTCGACGCTGTCAGTATCTTCCAGCGGATAAACGCGTATGCCTTCGTTGCTGGCCAGATCGAACAATAATTCGCGCCGCGAATCAGGCGCGGAATGCGTGAGCGCTGCCCGTGTAATCGTCACCACCGAGATGACCTGTGCCGCAATCTGGTTGGCGCGTGGCGTTTGTTCAACGACGCGATAACTGGCGACCCAGGCTGCCATGCTTGCTGCAATCAGGCAGGTCAGCAGGAAAAAGGTGCGCCAGAACAGGCCGCTTTTGATCCATGCAAGGCGATTTGATGATGTGGTGGGCATCCTTGTGGTTTTTCAGGCGGCTGAGCGGATGTCAGCGCGGCTTGCCTTCAGGAATAAATACATAGCCCAGACCCCAGACGGTTTGTATATAGAGTGGCGCGGAAGAATCCGGCTCTATCAGTTTCCGCAGGCGCGAAATCTGTACGTCCAGGCTGCGATCGAAGACTTCATATTCACGTCCGCGTGCCAGCTCCATCAGTTTTTCACGGGATAGCGGTTGCCGCGCGTGGCGTGCAAACACCTTCAACACGGAAAATTCACCGGTCGTCAGCGGCACGGTTTCATCATTTTTTTTCAGTGTGCGGGTGCCCAGATCGAGCGTGAACTCGCCGAAGGTAAATGATTCCGGCGTCTCCGACGGTGCGCCCGGCGCTTCGTCCGGACCGACGCGGCGCAGCACGGCGCTGATGCGGGCGACCAGTTCGCGCGGGTTGAAGGGCTTGGATATATAGTCGTCTGCACCCATCTCCAGGCCGACG
Organism: Herminiimonas sp.; assembly: GCF_030645555.1. Lineage (GTDB taxonomy): Bacteria > Pseudomonadota > Gammaproteobacteria > Burkholderiales > Burkholderiaceae_D > Oxalicibacterium. Next base: position 537 of record NZ_JAUSME010000284.1, on the reverse strand, counting down.
ATGCGATCGACATCTTCGCCCTTGGCAGTCAGCATGATGATGGGCGTCTTGTCGCCGGCCCCACGCAGGCGGCGGCAGATGGACAAACCATCTTCTCCCGGCAGCATCAGGTCCAGCACCAGCAAGTCATAACGTTCGCGCAGCCACAGCTTGTTCATCGCCTGCGCACTTTCTGCCGTGACTACATTGAATCCCTGTTCGGCAAGATAGCGGCGCAGCAAATCGCGCAAGCGCATATCGTCATCGACCACCAGCACCTTGGTCTGGTGCGAGTTGGTCGAGTGGGCGGTTTCCTTCATGGGTGCATTTGTCGTATTCATTTTGCTATGGTAACGTCAGAAAGACTACTCGGCATAGCGGGGAGCGCAGGCATTACAAAGTGTTACAACCTTTACGGAATGGGGCTTAGGGCTGGAAGCAAAGCGGCATAAACTTTGTGAATGGTTTAAACGATGAGCACGCCATGGCAAAATGCTGCGAAAGATGACGATGAATATAACACTGAAAAGAACAGGATTGATGCTGCTGCTGGCAAGT
>NZ_JAUSME010000334.1 GCF_030645555.1 Herminiimonas sp. | reverse complement strand
CCAGTCGAGCATTTCGCCGCTGCAGAAAACGCCCGGTAGCGCGCGCGCCATCAAGTGTTCATCCAGCGCTTCAAACAAGACGCCGCCGGCACTGCTGATTGCTTCATCGATAGGGCGCGCTGCGAGCAATTTCAATGGCAGCGCCTTGATGGCCGCCGCCAGTTTTTGCGGCTGCGCATAATCTGCTTTATCCACACACTCGCGCAACAAACCCGCTTTCACGCCGGTAATGCCGACCTTGCTTTGCAGGTGGCTGGCCATCGAGCGTGAACCGCGCGGCTGCGCGACTTCCGCTAGTACGCGTTCCAGCGTCTTGCCGGGTGCCAGATCGAGCGTCAGGGTAGCGCTGCCGTGGGCAGCGATTTGATCGCGCAGGTGGGCCGACAAGGCATAGATCAGGCTGCCTTCGACGCCGCCGTCTGTCACGACAAATTCGCCTTGCCGTCTGTGCACGCTGCCATCGGCAGCGCTGCAGCTGGCTATCACCGCCTTGACCGGCTGGCCGGCATAACGCTGCTGGAAATGCGCGCTCCAGGCGAGGTCGAAGCCACAGTTCGCCGGCTTTAGTGCGGCGCTGCTTATGCCCTGCGCCGCCAGCAGCGGCAGCCAGGCGCCGTCGGAACCCAGCCGCGCCCAACTGCCGCCGCCCAGCGCCAGCACGGTGGCATCGGCCGCCACGCTGACTGCGCCATCCGGCGTGTCGAAATGCAGCTTGCGATCCTGCTCCCAGCCCAGCCAGCGATGGCGCATATGGAAGATCACGCCGGCATCGCGCAGGCGCTTCAACCATGCGCGCAACAGCGGCGCTGCCTTCATGTCGGTCGGGAAGACGCGGCCCGAACTGCCGACGAAGGTTGCTATCCCGAGATCGTGCACCCAGGCCCGCAGTGCATCCGGACCAAAGGCTTGCAGCATAGGGGCAATCTGCGGCGCGCGTGCGCCATAGCGTGACAGGAAGGCTGCGCTGGCTTCAGTGTGCGTCAGGTTCATGCCGCCCTTGCCGGCCAGCAGGAATTTGCGGCCTACCGATGGCATCGCATCGTACAGATCGACCTGGATGCCGTGCGCCACCAGTATCTCTGCCGCCATCAAGCCGGCCGGCCCGCCGCCGATGACGGCGACCTTGCGTGTGGACATGGGCTTATTCGGCATAAGTAATATCTTGCTTGAAGCGCAGGGCAGCGCGCATGAAAATTCCGGTTGAATCCGGGGTGAATTGCGGTTTGGATACAGAGGCGCCATTCTTGACCAAGGCGGAAATTTGTACAAGTGATTAAATGCCTTGCCCGTTCTTGTGCAGAGCGTATCGGTGGTAATGTTATCTGCTTGACTCCTTTCTTTTCGATTGCATCCCGACCATGACGCTTGCTCGCTGCAGCTGGGCCAATCTGGCCAACCCGCTTTATCTCGCCTATCACGACGAAGAGTGGGGCGTGCCCTGCCACGATGAAACACGCCTGTTTGAAATGTTGAACCTGGAAGGTGCGCAGGCAGGATTGAGCTGGTCGACCATCCTCAACAAGCGTGAGAATTATCGTGCCGCCTTCGATCTATGGGATGCGGAAAAAATAGCCCGCTACGATGCGGCTAAGGTGGCCGAGTTGTTGGCCAACCCGGGCATCGTGCGCAACCGCTTGAAAGTAGCCGCCACGATCAACAATGCACAAGCCTATCTGCGCCTGCGCGATGAAGTCGGCGGGCTGGATCCGTTCCTGTGGGCTTATGTGGATGGCACGCCTCTCCTGAATACGCGCGCCAGCATCAATGAAACGCCGGCCAAGACGCCCTTGTCCGATCAATTGTCCAGGGATCTGGCCAAACGCGGCTTCAAGTTTGTCGGCTCGACGATAGTTTATGCATACATGCAGGCGATCGGCATGGTGAACGATCATGCAAAGGATTGTTGCCTCTACCAGCCGCCTGCAGCATGACGATGCGCGACGACAGGACAAAAAAAAGCCCGCACAGGAGGCGGGCTTAAATCTATATCAAAGGAGGAGACATAGAGGAGACAAACGAAGTATAGGGTGGACAGCTTTTCAGGGCCAATTTCCATTTCCAATATCAGATATGCGTTTTGTGAATGCCGTATCGGCCAACACCAGATAATGCAATAAACACATGCTGCAGCAGCTTTGAATAAACCCGGCGCCTGCAGATGCTGCAGGCAAAAAAAAGCCCGCACAAGAGGCGGGCTGAAATCTATATCAAAGGAGGAGACATAGAGGAGACAACTGAAGTATAGGGATTGTTGACGCGGCGCACCAATTTCCATTTCCAATATCAGATATTCGCTATGTGAATATGACGATCTGGCATTCATTTGCCTTCAGGCAAGTCCCCTGACCCCCTCGCTTAACGCTTTTTGCTTTTCGGCGCCAGCATCGTGTGGCGGCAGCTGGCTGCGCCACAACGGCATTCGTAAGCCTTTTTCACTGCTTTGGTCTGGCGTTCATCAACGACCAGGCCATAGTCGTAATTGAGTTCTTCACCGCGCTTGATATCACGCAAGGTGTAGATATAGACGCGTTTTTTCTCTTCGCGCGCTTCGCAGTTGGGTTCGCATGCATGATTGATCCAGCGCGCATCGCTGCCGTCCACGCCGCCATCTATCATCTTGCCGTTTTCGAGGCTGAAGAAAAACGTGTGGTAAGGATTTTCAGGGTCGGCGCCGTGGCGTTTGGCCGCCTGTTTTTCAGAGATGCGCTCGCCCTCATATTCGACCACGAAGGTATCGGCCGGAATGTTGCGCGTCGCAAAAACACCGCGACCGTGGATAGGTGAATTCCTGACGATGAAAGCCGGCTTGTCTGAAGATTTGGCGGGTTTGCTCTTGCTCGATGAGGTCATGTTGGGTTCAGTGACTAAAGGGATAGTGGTTCCAGAAGTGCCTGCGTCTGGCCGCCGTTTACCAGGCAGGGTTCTGCCGGGCAAGCGCGTCATTGTCTATCAATACAGCTGCGCCGACAATTGTCCTCTGCAGATTTCTTGAAAATCGGTGATGGACGGGATGCCTGCTCCGCATGCGTGGCGGCGAAAAAAATGCATGCAAGCTGGACCGGCTTGCATGCATCGTGCAGCGTGTGCGCGCGGAATGGAGGCATCCGCGATCGCGTCTAATCGGGCAGCTTAAAACTCTTCCCAGTCGTCACCGCTCTTGTCGGCAGTAACGGGCTTTTGCGGTTTAGTTGCGATTTGTCTTTGCGCCGGAGTAGCGGAAATGGCTCTGGCTGGTGCTTTGGCGAGTGCCTTTGCCGGTGCGCGTGCAGGTGCAGCTTGCTGCATCGCGCTGTTGCCGCTGAGACGGAAGACGCTGACGGCGCGTGATAGTTCGACCGCCTGATCCTGCATGCTTTGTGCAGCAGCGGCAGCCTGTTCGACCAGTGCAGCGTTTTGCTGCGTCATCTCGTCCATCTGGCCGATGGCCTGATTCACCTGCTCGATACCGTCGCTCTGTTCCGCGCTGGCAGAAGTGATTTCGCTCATGATGTCGGCCACATGTTTGACCGAGTTGACGATTTCTTCCATCGTGGTGCCGGCCTGATCGACCAGCTTGCTGCCGGCATCGACCTTGCTGACCGAGTCGTCTATCAAGCTCTTGATTTCCTTGGCGGCGCTGGCACTGCGTTGCGCCAGATTGCGCACTTCGCTGGCCACCACTGCAAAGCCGCGTCCCTGCTCGCCTGCGCGGGCTGCTTCTACTGCCGCATTCAATGCCAGGATATTGGTCTGGAAGGCGATGCTGTCGATGACGCCGATGATGTCGACAATCTTGCGCGAACTATCCTTGATCGAACCCATCGTCGTTACCACCTGGCTGACCACTGCGCCGCCCTTGACTGCCACTTCGGAGGCGGAAACGACCAGTTGATTTGCCTGCCGTGCATTGTCGGCATTCTGGCGCACGGTCGAGGTCAGTTCTTCCATCGAGCTGGCGGTTTCTTCCAGCGAGCCGGCTTGCGATTCGGTGCGGCTCGACAGATCGGCATTGCCGGAAGCGATTTCGCCGGACGCGACGGTGATGGTTTCTGTGCTGTTGCGCACGGTGCTGACGGTTCTGGACAGGCTTTC
>NZ_JAUSME010000283.1 GCF_030645555.1 Herminiimonas sp. | reverse complement strand
CAAACAAGGTCATAGAAGCCCTTTCGCCGCGCAAGGATGTGGATGGCTATTCGGTCTTGAGCGCGGGCGAACTGCTGACCGGCCTGCCGGGCTTCCGCCCCTGCACGCCTTACGGTTGCATGAAGCTGATAGAAAGCACCGGCTTCAAGCTGGCCGGCAAGCACGCCGTCGTGATCGGCCGCAGCAATACGGTAGGCAAACCGATGGCCTTATTGCTATTGCAAGCCAACGCCACCGTCACCATATGTCACAGTGGCACGACAGATCTTGCCTATCACACGCGCCAGGCCGATGTAGTCGTGTCTGCAACCGGCCGCCGCAACACGCTGACTGCAGACATGATCAAACCCGGCGCCATCGTGATTGATGTCGGCATTAACCGCGACGATGAAGGTAAATTGTGCGGCGATGTCGATTTTGTACATGCGAAGGAAGTCGCCAGCCACATCACGCCGGTACCCGGCGGCGTCGGCCCCATGACCATTACCATGCTTCTGGTTAACACCATAGAAGCAGCTGAAAGAGAATTGAACTGATGAATATTGCCCTGAACCCGCTGCTGGACTTTTCCGATCTTCCGCAATTCGCTGCGATCAAACCCGAGCATATAGGCTCGGCGATCGACAGCCTGCTCGAGCAATGCCGTACCGTCGTCAAGGAACTTGAAGCGCCGATTGCGCAAGTGACGTGGGAAAACTTTGTCGAGCCGCTGGAAAACGTGACGGAAAAACTCGGCCGGGCCTGGGGCATAGTCGGCCATTTGAATGCCGTCGTTGATACCCCGGAACTGCGCGCTGCCTACAATGAAAACCAGCCGAAGATCACCGAGTTCTGGACCGCACTGGCACAAAACCTGACGCTGTTTACCAATTACAAGGCTTTGCAGCTGGGACCGGATTACGCCGGTTATTCAGCCGCACGCAAGAAAATCATAGAAAACGCCGTGCGCGATTTCCGCCTGGGCGGTGCCGAACTGACGGAAGAACAAAAACCGCGCTTCGCCGAAATCCAGGAAAAGCATGCGGCGCTGACGACCAGGTTTTCTGAAAACATACTCGACGCCACCAATGCTTACGCGCTGTTCGTCGAAGATGAAGCCGAACTGGCAGGCTTGCCTGACGAAGCGAAGCAGGCCGCACGCGCTGCCGCTGAAAAAGATGGCAAGCCCGGCTATAAATTTACGCTGCATTTCCCTTCGTATTTCCCTATCCTGCAATACGCCGACAAGCGCAGCCTGCGCGAAACGATTTATCGCGCCAATGCCACCAAGGCATCCGACCTCGCCGACCAGCCGGCCTGGGACAATACGCAAAATATCGTCGACATCCTGATGCTGCGCGACGAAGAAGCCAAGCTGCTCGGTTACAGGAATTTTGCCGAAGTGTCGCTGGTATCGAAAATGGCGCAGACGCCGGAACAAGTCATCACCTTCCTGCAGGATCTGGCCAAGTGCGCGCGTCCCTACGCGGAGAAAGATCTGGCGGAACTGCGCGCCTACGCGCAAAAGGAACTCGGCATCGACAAGCTGGAAGCATGGGACGTCACCTATGCATCGGAAAAATTGCGCGAGCAGCGCTATGCGTTTTCCGAACAGGAAGTGAAGCAGTATTTCCCTGAGCCTAAAGTCATAGACGGGCTGTTCCGCACCATAGAAACACTGTTTGCCGTCACGATCAAACCTGACACCGCACCGGTCTGGCATCCTGACGTGAAGTTTTTCCGCATTGAAAAAGACGGCGCACTGATAGGCCAGTTCTATATCGACCTGTACGCACGCCAGGGCAAACGCGGCGGCGCATGGATGGACGATGCACGTGGCCGCCGCGTGTTCGCAAGCGCAAACGGCAAGGATGAAATACAGACGCCAGTGGCTTACCTGACCTGCAACTTCACCGATCCGGCAGTCGTCGACGGCAAGGTCAAGCCGGCCCTGTTCACGCACGAT
>NZ_JAUSME010000329.1 GCF_030645555.1 Herminiimonas sp. | reverse complement strand
GTCTGGTGCCGGCAGCAGCGACAAAAGCAGCCATTGCAGCATCGACCAGATCGTCTTGGAGTGTTAATTGAGTATCTTGCAAGGTGAAACGGAAAGCAAGACTTTTTTCGTCGCTTTCCAATCCCTTGCCACGATATTCATCAAATAAAACAACCACTTGCAAGATGTTGCAAATTGGATTTATTTTCTTCTCCACAACAAAAACATCCATCAAATCCTGCATCGAGACTGCATGTTTGACGACCAGCGCCAAGTCGCGCGTCACCGCAGGGAACTTGGAAATTTCCTTGTAGAAAGGCACATGGACTTGTTGCAAGGCGCTTGCATCGACCTCGAATAAAACTGGCGCGAGCGGCAAATCGTATTTTTGCTGCCAGCGCGGGTGCAATTCACCGATAAAGCCGACTACTGCGCCATCAAGCAAGACATGGGCGGAACGGCCAGGGTGCAGGGCTGGATGTTCAGCCTTGGCAAAGGTCAGCATCTTCGGTGCAAACAAGGCTTCCAGGTCGGCCTTTACATCAAAGTAATCGACATTGCGTGTAGCCACGCCCCACTGCTCTTCAGCCACAGGGCCGTAGGCTATCGCTGCCGCGCGTTTCGGCTGATCGTAGCCGGCGACTGACAGCGGACCGTCTTCCTTGATTTCATTGCGCAGGTAAATTGCGCCGATTTCAAACAGGCGGATGCGGCTGACCTTGCGGTTCAGGTTGTAGCGCACATTGGCGATCAGATTGCCTATCATCGAGGAACGCATCACGCTCATCTGGCTGGCGATAGGGTTCAGCAATTTGATAGGATTGGTGTTGCCGGCAAAATCGGCTTCCCAGCCTTGTTCAACAAAGCTGAAGTTAACCACTTCTTGGTAATCGGCATCAGCCAGCTGGCGACGCACCGTAAACAGGGAGCGGGTGTGCTCAGGCGGGATGCGCATCGCATTCGCGGCAACCGGCGGCAAGGCCGGGATGTTTTCAAAACCGTAGACGCGCGCGATTTCTTCTATCAAATCTTCTTCGATTTCGATATCGAAACGATAGGAAGGCGGCGTCACTGAAAACACGCCATCCTTGTGCACAAACGACAAACCGAGGCGGGTGAAGATGTCGGCGATCTGCTCATCGGTCAGCGCCACGCCTATCACCTTGACGGCGCGCGCAGTGCGCACGCTCACAGGATCGCGTTTAGGCAGGTTGACGATATGATCGTCGATAGGGCCGACTGCCGTTTTATCCTTCTGCCCGCAAATCTCGACGATCAATGCAGTGATGCGCTCGATATGTTCGACCGTCGTCGCAAAATCGACGCCGCGTTCGAAACGGTGCGCGGCATCGGTCGAGAAATTGAAACGGCGACCACGACCCTGGATCGCATTCGGATACCAGAATGCCGCTTCCAGGTAGATGTCTTGCGTCTCCAGCGAAACTGCCGTGGCGTCGCCGCCCATGATGCCGGCCAGCGATTCGATTTCCTTGTCGTCAGCGATCACACCTATCCACTCATCGACCTCGACTGTATTGCCGTTCAAGAGCTTCAGCGATTCGCCTTTCTTGCCCCAGCGTACATCGAGTCCGCCGTGAATTTTTTCCAGATCGAAGACATGCGTAGGACGACCGAGCTCCAGCATCACGTAGTTAGAAATATCGACCAGCGCAGAAATCGGACGCTGGCCGCTGCGCTCGAGGCGCTGCTTCATCCAGTCCGGCGTCTGCGCTTTCGCGTTCAAGCCGCGTATGATGCGGCCGCTAAAACGACCGCACAGATCCGGCGCCGATACTTTTACCGGCAAGACATCGGCTATCGTCGCTGCAACGGTTTGATACACAGGCGCCTTCAGCAGCGTGCCGGTCAAGGCCGACACTTCGCGTGCGACGCCCCATACGGACAGGCAATCCGCCTTGTTCGGCGTCAGCTTGATCGTGAATTTCAGATCATTGAGTTGATAGTAATCGCGGAAATTCTTCCCGACCGGCGCATCGGCCGGCAAATCCATCAAGCCGCCCTGCTCGTCCGACAATTTCAATTCGCGCGCCGAGCACAACATGCCTTGCGACTCCACGCCGCGCAAGGCGCCAACCTTGATTTCAAACGGCTTGCCATCCTCGCCCGGCGGCAATATCGCACCGGCCATCGCGCACACCACCTTCATGCCGACGCGCACATTTGGCGCACCGCAGACGATGTTGAGCAAGGTGCCGGTACCAGCATCGACCTGGCAGACATTCAGGCGATCGGCATTCGGATGCTTGGCGATTTCGCGCACTTCGGCGACCACCACATTCGAGAATGGCGGCGCGACCGGCTCGACTTCTTCGACTTCGAGACCGGACATCGTCAACATGTGCGCCAATTCGTCCGACGTCATGTTCGGATCGACCATCGTACGGAGCCAGCTTTCGGAAAATTGCATGATTAAAACCTTTTGCCACGGACTACACAAATACAGAAAAAATCAGCGCACGCGTTTATTCAGCATGCCCTGCCTTGTCACTGCTAGTTGAATTGTTTGAGAAAGCGCAAATCACCTTCGTAGAACAGGCGCAGATCGTTGATGCCATAACGCAGCATCGTCAGACGCTCCAGGCCGGAGCCGAATGCAAAGCCGATGAACTCTTCAGGATCCAGCCCCATATTGCGCAACACCGTCGGATGCACCTGGCCGGCACCGGAGACTTCCAGCCAGCGGCCTTTCAGCGGTCCGCTGCCGAATGCAATATCGATCTCTGCCGACGGTTCGGTGAAAGGGAAATACGATGGGCGGAAACGCACCTGCAAATCGTCGGTTTCGAAGAACGCCTTGACGAAGTTCAGGTACACGCCTTTCAAGTCGGCGAAGCTGATGTTACGGTCTATCCACAAGCCTTCGACCTGATGGAACATCGGCGAATGCGTGGCATCGCTGTCAACACGGTAGGTGCGACCCGGGGCGATGATCTTGATTGGCGGCTTGTTCATGCGCGCATACCGCACCTGCATCGGGCTGGTATGCGTGCGCAACAGCAAAGGCTTGCCTTGCGTGTCGTTGCCTTCAATGTAGAAGGTATCCTGCATCGAACGCGCCGGATGATTTTCCGGACTGTTCAGGGCGGTGAAATTGGTCCAGTCGGTTTCAATCTCGGGACCATCGGCAACATCGAAACCGATGGAGCCGAAGATCTCTTCGACGCGCTGCCATGAGCGCATGACAGGATGGATGCCGCCGGTACCGTGACCGCGGCCAGGCAAGGTGATGTCTATGGCTTCCGCATTCAGGCGGGATTCCATCTGCGCATTGGACAAGGCATCGCGGCGCGCCGTCAGCGCAGCCTCGATCTTTTCCTTGGCGGAATTGATGACAGCGCCCTGGGTCTTGCGCTCATCCGGAGCGAGCTTGCCGAGGCTCTTCATCTGTTCGGTAATCTGTCCCGTTTTGCCGAGGTACTTCGCTTTCGCGTTTTCCAGCGCGGCGGCATCTTCTGCGGCGGCGAAATCGGTCTGGGCTTGTGTAACGAGTTGTTCTAGGGGATTCATGCGGTTTGTTTTCGTCCTTAGCAGGGAAGCCGAAAAAGGAAAGCAAAAAAGGGCAGCAAAAATAAAAACGGGACATAGGTATGAAACCCTGCCCCGCTTCGATATTGCTGCATCGCCCGCAGGCGATGCATACGATCACAACACTTAAGCAGCGATGGTTGCTTTCACCTGAGTGACGATAGCAGCAAATGCCGGCTTGTCCATCACAGCCATGTCGGCCAGGACTTTACGGTCCAGCTCGATGGATGCGCGTTTCAGACCGTTCATGAACACGCTGTATGTCAGACCATGTTCACGCGATGCTGCATTGATACGGGTGATCCACAATGCGCGGAACACACGTTTCTTGTTGCGACGATCGCGGTATGCATATTGACCAGCGCGCATAACTGCTTGCTTGGCAACACGGTATACCTTGCTGCGACGACCACGATAGCCTTTGGCTTGGTCGAGGATTTTCTTATGACGGGCCCGTGCTGTGACCCCACGTTTTACTCTAGGCATGATTGCTCCTGATTATTGAGTGAGGTTAAGCGTTCGGCATCATTGCGCGCACAGAGACCATGTTTGTATCATGGACTGCTGCAGAACCGCGCAATTGACGTTTGGTTTTGGTGGTTTTCTTGGTCAGAATATGACGTTTGAAGGCTTGGCCGCGCTTGACGGTTCCACCTGGACGTACACGAAAGCGCTTTTTGGCGCCGCTTTTCGTTTTCATTTTAGGCATGACACTATCTGTCCTGGGGACAGCTCCATTTTTAACATGATTGCAGGTGGCAGCAATTTCGCTACGCTTGGATGCCTGCTCTCACTTGTTATGCAGCGGAATCGAGTCCACTGCTATCTTGTGCAAGTCACCCGTTACCGGGCGACTCGTACGAAATTCTATTATTTCTTCTTCTTAGGCGACAGAACCATGATCATCTGACGACCTTCCATCTTCGGAAACTGCTCAACCTGACCGTATGGTTCCAGATCAGCCTTCAAGCGTTCCAACATGCGGAAACCAATATCCTGATGCGCCATTTCACGACCGCGGAAACGCAGCGTGATCTTGGTTTTATCGCCTTCATCCAGGAACTTGATCAGATTGCGCAGCTTGATGTTGTAATCACCATCATCGGTGCCAGGCCGGAATTTGACTTCCTTGACCAGAATGATCTTCTGTTTCAGCTTGGCTTCGTGCGCCTTCTTTTGTTCCTGGTATTTGAACTTGCCGTAGTCCATCAGGCGTGCGACTGGCGGTTGCGCAGTTGGCGCAATCTCTACCAGATCGACATTAGCTTCTTCCGCCAGGCGGAAGGCATCTGCCAGACTAACGATACCGAGTGCCTCGTTTTCGACACCACTCAAACGCAATTCAGGCGCTGTAATTTCACCGTTAATCCGATGCGACTTGTCAGTAGCTATTGCAATTTCCTTTTAAAATCAAATAATTAAGCCGTGCTCTTGCGCTATGGGTTATCCCTTAGGCTTTGGCTTCCATCTCGCTATTGAGACGTTCCACCAATAAATCGACAGGCATCACACCCAAGTCGACATTGCCTCGCGCTCGCACGGCCACTGTAGCTGCATCCCGCTCTTTGTCGCCAATTACAATAATGTAAGGCAGCTTCTGAACAGAATGCTCGCGTATTTTATAGGTTATTTTCTCATTACGCAAATCGACGTGCACCCTAAACCCTTGTTTCTTCAGGTTTTGTGCCACCGCCTGCGCATAATCGGCTTGCGCGTCCGAAATGTTCAGGACGGCGATTTGCACCGGGGCCAGCCATAAAGGCAAGGCGCCGGCATGGTTTTCGATCAGCATGCCGATAAAACGCTCGAAGGAACCGAGGATTGCACGGTGCAACATGACCGGGATTTTCTTCGTATTGTCTTCGGCGACATATTCCGCGCCCAGACGGGCCGGCATAGAGAAATCGACCTGTATCGTGCCACATTGCCACATGCGGCCGATCGCATCCTTCAGCGTGTATTCTATCTTCGGACCATAGAATGCACCCTCGCCTGGCGAGATTTCATAGGTGCAGCCCGAACGATCGAGCGAAGCGATCAGCGCGGCCTCGGCCTTGTCCCATGCCTCATCCGAGCCTACGCGTTTTTCAGGGCGTGTTGCGACTTTGTAAATGACATCGGTGAAACCGAAATCGCGATAAACCTTTTGCAACAATGCCGTAAAGGCAACGCATTCATCGAGTATCTGGTCTTCGGTACAGAAAATATGGCCATCGTCTGGTGTAAAGCCGCGCACGCGCATCATGCCGTGCAAGGAACCGGACGGCTCATTGCGATGGCATTGACCGAATTCGCCATAGCGCAGCGGCAGTTCGCGGTAGGAGCGCAGGTCGGACGCGAAAATCTGTACATGGCCCGGGCAATTCATCGGCTTCAATGCATACGAGCGGTTTTCCGACTCGGTCGTAAACATGTTTTCTTTGTAGTTTTCCCAGTGGCCGGATTTTTCCCACAGGCTGCGGTCGAGTATCTGCGGCGCTTTTACTTCCTGATAACCGTTGTCTTGATAGACGCGGCGCATGTATTGCTCGACCTGCTGCCAGACAGTCCAGCCTTTTGGGTGCCAGAAAATCAGGCCCGGTGCTTCTTCCTGGAAATGGAACAGGTCCAGTGAGCGCCCCAGCTTGCGATGGTCGCGCTTCTCGGCTTCTTCCAGCATGTTCAGATAGGCTTCCTGCTCTTCCTTCTTCGCCCATGCGGTGCCATAGATACGCTGCAGCATTTCATTTTTCGAATCGCCGCGCCAGTACGCGCCTGCCAGCTTCATCAGCTTGAAGACTTTCAGCTTGCCGGTGGATGGCACATGCGGGCCGCGGCACAAGTCGGTGAATGTGCCTTCCGTATAGAGCGATACATCCTGATCCGCCGGAATCGACGCGATGATTTCCGCCTTGTAGGCTTCGCCTATAGACTTGAAATAAGCCACGGCTTCGTCGCGCGGCAATACCTTGCGCGTGACCGGCTCATCTTTTTTCACCAGTTCGGCCATTTTCTTTTCGATCGCCAGCAAATCGTCGGGGGTGAACGGACGCTTGTATGAAAAATCGTAATAGAAGCCGTTTTCGATCACAGGTCCGATAGTGACTTGCGCGTCCGGGAACAATTCCTTAACCGCATAGGCCAGCAAATGGGCAGTCGAATGGCGAATCACATCGAGGCCGTCCGCATCCTTGTCGGTGATGATAGCCAGATCGCTGTCTTGCGTTATCAGGTACGAGGTATCGACCACGTTGCCATTGACCTTGCCGGCGAGTGCCGCCTTGGCCAGGCCGGCGCCGATATTGGCAGCGACTTGCGCCACGGTGACAGGCGTATCGAATTCGCGTTGCGAACCATCAGGGAGTCGGACTGTAATCATTTTGCTCTCCGTTTCAGCGGGATCATGCATGCTGACGCTAGATTGAAATTGAACAACAAAAAATGCGGACGAAAAAAAACGCGGGCTAGCCGCGCTTTTTCAAATGGTAATGACGAAAAAGAACCCGACTTAGCGTCGCTTGGGAACCGATGTGGTTGCCGTTCGCGGTGTCATAACCGGGTTTGCCTTTCTCGCTCTTACAGGTTTTACCAATTTTTCGTTGGTAGGCACGATTGGACTCGAACCAACGACCCCTACCATGTCAAGGTAGTGCTCTAACCAGCTGAGCTACGCGCCTAAAGAAGCGAAATTATAGCGACAAATTATCTTCTTAGCTAGTCCCAAAGTGAACTTGTTGAAAAAATCCTCGGCAAACACTTTTCAGCCTTGACGAATTGACGCCTCAATGACGCCTTGCTTCCTGCACGCCATTGACTTCGCGTATCACCGTCAGCGCCTTCTGCAACTGCGCAGTCGAGGCGATCTCGGCAGTAAACGCCATGCGCGCCTGCCCTTTCACGCTTTGCGTGCTGACACCGATGACATTGATTTTCTCGCGCAGGAAAATATCGGAAATATCGCGCAGCAAACCTTGCCGGTCGCCGGCCAGCACAAAAATATCGACCGGATACACGGTCGCCGATTGTTCATGTCCCCATGCCGTTTGCACCACGCGCTCGGGCGCCTTGTTGCGCATTTCGACAAAATTCTTGCAGTCGACGCGATGGATAGACACGCCCTTGCCGCGCGTGATGAAGCCGACGATTTCATCCGGCGGCGCCGGTTTGCAGCATTTCGCCAGTTGCGTCATCAAGCCATCGGTACCGACCACCAGCACGCCAGACTTGGCGCCGTGCATGACGCTGGACGCCCGGCTCTTGCGCTGGACCACGACATCTTCCAGCGCAGCCTGTTTGGCGGCACTGGCTTCATCGCTGTGCAAGGCTTGCTCGACGGTGCGCAAGCTGAATTCATCCTTGCCCACTGAGAGGAACAGATCATCCAGCTTGGGGAAGCCCAGTTTGCGCGCCAGTTCTTCCAGGTTGACGGCGGTCTTGCCTTCGCGCTGCAAGGTTTTTTCTATCAGCGCCCGACCGCTGGACAATGTCTCCTGCTGATCGATCGCATTGAACCATGCACGCACCTTGGCGCGCGTACGCGAACTGACGGCATAACCCGGCGCCAGCCAATCGCGCGAAGGGCCGACCGTGCCGGTGACGGTACTGGCGCCCTTGGCCGTGATGATATCGACGGTCTGACCATTTTTCAAAACGGTATTGAGCGGCACCAGCGCACCATCGACGCGCGCGCCGCGGCAACGATGGCCTACATCGCTGTGCAAATGATAGGCAAAATCGATAGGCGTGGCGCCGTTCGGCAACTCGATCACACGCGCCTGCGGCGTCAGTACATAGATGCGGTCGTCGAGCGTGGCGGATTTGAGTTTTTCCACCCAGTCGCGATGCACGTCTTCCTGGCCGACGACGGTATCGACGACTTCGCTTTTCCACGCCAGCAACTGGCGCAACCAGGCAATTTTTTCATCGTATTTTTGCCCGGTGAAATTCGAGCCGCCCGCTTCCTTGTAGCGCCAGTGCGCGGCCACGCCGTATTCGGCGAAGTCATGCATGTCGTTGGTGCGTATCTGCACTTCCAGCGGCCGGCCATCTTCGGCCACGACTATCGTGTGCAGGGATTGGTAACCGTTGGCTTTGGGGCGCGAAATGTAATCGTCGAACTCTTCCGGTATCGGGGTCCAGATATTGTGGACTATGCCCAGCACCGTGTAGCAGGTTTTCACATCTTCGACGATCACGCGGAAGGCGCGCACATCGTACAGGTCGGAGAATTCGATCGCCTTGCCGCGCAGCTTGCTCCAGATGCTGAAGATGTGTTTCGGCCGGCCAAAAACTTCCGCCTTGATGCCGGCAGCTGCCATCTCCGATTGCAGGCGCTTGATCGCGTCGGCGATGAAGGCTTCACGCTCTACGCGCTTTTCTTCCAGCAGGGATGCAATGCGCTTGTAGGCCTCTGGCTCGAGGAAGCGGAAAGACAAGTCTTCCAGTTCCCATTTCAGTTGCCAGATGCCGAGCCGGTTCGCCAGCGGCGCATAGAGGTCGAAGGTCTCGCGCGCATATTGCCGCGATCGTTCATTCAATAATTTGTGTTCTGCGAAATAGCGCAGCGTGGTTACGCGGGTGCCCAGACGCACCAGCACCACCCGCATGTCGGACGCCATCGCCAGCAGCATCTTGCGCAATACTTCCAGTTGCGCTGCCGCTTCCTGCGCCGCATTCTTGTTGCGCGCAGCTTCCTGCTGCACGAAGGTGGCTTCATGCAGGCGCATCAACTGGCGCACGCCAGCCACCAAATCGCTGACTTCCTTGCCGAATCGCTCTTCTATTTTTTCGGCAGCCGCCGGGGCTATCGTTTCCAGCTCGAACAGCAATGCCGCAATGCGCGTATCGGCATCGACTTCAAGTTCGGATAAAACGGTGGCAACGCCTTGCGCGAATTCGAACGTATCCTGCTCGCTCTCGAATGCGTCCTGTCCGGCGGAAACTGTCTTGCCGCTGTAAATCGGCTTGACGAAGGCGAGCGCTTCCATCACGCGTGCACTGTCGTGTTCTGTCAAGCCAGAGCGGAGCAGCGCATGCGCGTCGCCCTGTGTCGATGCTAAGGAAACCATTACCAGCCTAGGAAGATGCTGCAACCACAATTATTTCAATCAAGCGCCTGGCGTCCGGGAAACGTACACCCACCGTTGCCCTCGGCGGCGTATGCCCTTCCGGTACCCATGCATTCCACGCCTCGTTCATGCCGTCGAAATCCTTGACGTCGGCGATGAATATCTGGCACGACAAAATACGCGTCTTGTCGCTGCCGGCTTCTGCCAGCAGGCGATCGATATGCACCAGCACTTCGCGCGTCTGGCCCTGGATATTCTGTGTCGTGTCTTCGGCTATCTGTCCTGCCAAGTATACCGTGCCATTGTGTATCGCGACTTCCGACAGCGTATCGCCTATATGCAAGCGTGTAATGTTCATCATGTTCCAGTAAAAGGGCTGCCTGAAAATCAGCCCAGAAAAAAGTTTTTCGCGAGCGCAATTTGCGCGTCGCTGAGAAAGGTAGGTGCATGGCCGATGCCGGCCAGCTCGACGATTTGCGCCCTCGGGCCGCGCTGCGACATCGCCAGCGCTGTTGCAGGCGACAGTAAATCTGACTCGGTCCCGCGCACCACCAGGGTAGGACAGCGGATCGCATCATAGGCGGCCCACAGCATCTGCTCGTCCAGCTGCGCACTTTGCACAGTCGTTGCCTTGAATGGCAAGGCCAGATTCGGGTCGTAGAGGAAGACCCATGCACCTTCTGCATTTTGCCGCATCACATCGGCCGCCAGCTTGCGCCATTGTTCATCGCTATGCGGACCAAATGACTGCGATATCGCGCGCACGTAATGCCATGCCTCATCGAAAGTTGCAAAGCGCACTTCCTGCCCGACATACGCTCCTATGCGCGCCAGCGCCTCCGCATCTATCGAAGGACCGATATCGTTGAGCAGCAATTTGCTTATCGGATTATCCGGCAGCGATGCCAGCGCCATCCCGATCACGCCGCCCATCGAAGTGCCGAACCAGTGTACCGACGTCACATCCAGGCGCGCAATCAGCGTCACCATGTCGCTGACATATTGCGGCACGCGATAATATTGCGGATCGCGCAAGCGTCCCGAACGCCCTCTTCCCACCACATCAGGACAAATGATGCGATAGTCGTTGGCCAGTGCCTGGGCCAATGCGTCGAAATCATTGGATACGCGGGTCAGACCATGCACGCAGATCAAGGTTCTGTCATTTGCCGGATCGCCCCATTCCTGGTACGCCATCTGATGCAGGCCGGCCGGGGAAAGACATTGCACTGTTTTGAGTTGAGCTTGGGTCATGGTGGTCGCGTATAGGTGTATGCGCCATTTTACGTTCCTTACGAGTAAAATCGTATCAAAGATCGCAACATCTGAAACCTCAGACTGAAAGGCGCATCATGCATAACACTACACTGCAAGGCAAAACAGCCTTGATTACCGGCTCCACTTCCGGCATAGGCCTGGGTATCGCCAGGGCACTGGCGCAGCAAGGTGCGCATATCGTGCTGAACGGTTTCGGCGATGCAGATGAAATCAAGGCGCTACAAGCTTCGCTGGCGCAGGACTGCGGCGTCAAGACCATCTACCATCCGGCCGACATGTCCAAGCCACTGGAAATCGCCGCGATGATGAAATTCGCCACTGAAAAATTCGGTGGCGTCGATATCCTGGTCAACAATGCCGGCATCCAGCATGTCGCCGATATCGAAGATTTCCCTGTCGATAAATGGGATGCGATCATCGCCATCAACCTCTCTTCGGCATTTCACACGATGCGGCTGGCGCTGCCGGCGATGAAAATGAAAAACTGGGGACGCATCATCAATATTGCCTCCGCCCACGGACTGGTAGGCTCTGCGCAAAAGTCCGCCTATGTCGCAGCCAAGCATGGCATCGTCGGCTTGACCAAGGCCGCTGCGCTGGAAACCGCACAGACCGGCGTGACTTGCAATGCCATCTGTCCGGGTTGGGTGCTGACGCCGCTGGTGCAAAAACAGGTAGATGCACGCGCGGAAAAAGAAGGTGTGTCTATAGAAGCTGCGAAGAAAGGATTGCTATCCGAGAAACAGCCTTCAGGAGAATTCGTCACTCCCGAACAGCTGGGTGCGCTGGCGGTCTTTCTTTGCAGCGAAGCCGCCAATCAGGTGCGTGGTGCGGCGTGGAATATGGATGGCGGCTGGACTGCGCAGTAAGAGTTAAGGGCCATGCTTTGCCGCGCCCGCACGCCTTGCTGACTCAACAGCCATCAATACAGTGCGCTCATATCCAGCGGCACGCCGGTGCTTGCCGCCACTTCTTCCTTCGTGATCCCGCTCGCCAGTTCAACCAGACGCAATCCATCCGGCGTCACGTCGATCACGCACAGATCGGTAATGATGCGATTGACGACGCCGACGCCAGTGAGCGGCAAATCGCATTGCGGCAAAATCTTGTGCGATACCGTACCATCCCTGGCGCGTGCGACATGCTCCATCAACACCACGATGCGCTTGACGCCAGCCACCAGATCCATCGCGCCGCCCATGCCCTTGACCATCTTGCCGGGTATCATCCAGTTGGCCAGATCGCCCTGTGCCGATACCTGCATCGCGCCCAGCAAGGCGATGTCGATCTTGCCGCCGCGTATCATGCCGAATGAATCGGCCGAGCTGAAATAAGAAGAACCGGGCAAGGACGTCACCGTCTGCTTGCCGGCATTGATCAAATCCGGATCGACTTCCTCTTCAGTAGGAAACGGCCCTATCCCGAGCAAGCCGTTTTCCGACTGCAGCCAGACATGTATGT
>NZ_JAUSME010000327.1 GCF_030645555.1 Herminiimonas sp. | reverse complement strand
AGAATGAGAATAATCCAGAAGCACAAAGATAACTCCACTCCTATGAAATCACCAAGCAAACTCAACACGACCCAGAATACATTAAAAAACCCATCAACTTCATAATTCCTCAAACACATAAAAACGTAAAACGGATTGGCCATGATGCCCATTACCACATCACTGATCCGATAGATCGCGATCAGCGCCAGTATCAGCACGGCTTGCCAGCGATAACGTGTGATGAAATCACGGAAGGGACCTATCATCACATCGTCGAGCCAGGCCGCAGCGTTCCTGGCTGGCGGCAATGGGGGACGTATCGGTTCACTGGAAAACAGCACGGTCAGCACGCCGACGGACATCGATGCCGCCATCGCCAGATAGGCGACATGCCAGGCGCCGGCTTGATAACTACCGCCATCGACTATCTCGGCCCGCGCCGCTATCCATAACACGCCAGCGCCGGCCCAGATCATCGCCAGCCGATAGCCGGTCTGGTAACCGGCGGCCAGCGCCGCCTGTCGGTCTGTGTCTGCCGATTCGATGCGGAAGGCGTCCAGTGCAATATCCTGCGTCGCCGAGCCGAAGGCGACTGCCAGCGCGCACCACACGACTGGTTGCAGCGCCAGATGCGGATCGTTGAGCGCCATGCCGATCAAGCCGGCGATGATGGCGCCCTGCGAGAGCAGCAGCCAGCTGCGCCGCCGTCCCAGCCAGCGCGTCAGAAAGGGAATCGGCATGCGATCGACCAGTGGCGCCCACATCCATTTGAATGCATAGGCCAGGCCGACCCAGCTCAGATAGCCGATGGTGCTGCGGTCTATGCCGGCTTCACGCAGCCAGAAGCTGAGCGTGCCCAGCACCAGCATCAGTGGCAGGCCGGCGGAAAATCCCAGCAGCAGCATGCGCAAGGTAGCGGGTTCGCGGTAGACCTTGAGCGTGTCCGACCATGAGCGCAGCTGTACGCCGCTGTTGCGAAAAATCATTCTGCTTACCTTGATTGAGTGGGCTGGCTGACGGCTGCTCAGCAGGGAGAGATGCTGACACAAGAGCGCCCGTGCAGCAAGTCGCAGCGTAGCGAGCATGCGCGGGAAGTGAACAGATTTGATGCAGGCTGGATTGCGGTGATGGACATTTGTCCATCACCGTCAGGCAGGAAATGCGCGGTTTGCAGTCTTATCTGCGCGCCTTGGCCAGAACGTCGAGCAGGGTCGCGGCCAGTTCTTCCGCCTTGAATTTGGCAGTATAGGCATCGGCTCCCACGCTTTTGACATGGACTTCATTTGTTGCGCCGGATAGCGACGAATGTATGACGACAGGGATTTTGCTGAAGCGCGGATCGCCCTTGATCTTCTTGGTCAGCGTGAAGCCATCCATCTCCGGCATTTCCAGATCGGTCAGGACCAGTGCGACTTTTTCATCCGCGCTTTTCCCTTCCTTGCCGGCAGCGTTGCTTAATTCAGCCAGCATATTCCATGCTTCCAGACCGGTTTTGGCCATCACGAAGGGCAGGCCCATTGCATCCAGGCAGCCGCTGATCAACATGCGTGCCGACGCCGAATCGTCAGCGGCAAGTATCACCGCACCCGGCTGCAGTCTGGTTGTGCTGTCTATTGTGTCGGGATCGATATCCGGTGTGCTGGATGGCATGACATTGCGCAGGATTTGTTCCACATCCAGCACTTGTGCCAGGCGCGTGTTGTTCAAATCCGCATCGAGTTGCGCGATGCTGGTGATGGTGCCGCCGCCGGCAGCAGCGCCTTCGGCTGCGCGCACCTGGCTCCAGTTCAGGCGCACGATTTCATCGACTTCCTCTACTGCAAATGCCTGTATTGTTCGTGCAAACTCGGTCACCATCAGGATGTTCAAACCGGTCGCTGGTGTGCGCCCGAGTACGGCGGGCAAATCGATGACAGGGATCAGCTGCCCCCGGATATTGGCCATGCCCAGCACATGCGGCGGCGAATTGGCGATTGAATTGACTGTCGGCATGGCCATCAACTCGCGCAGCTTGAATACATTGATGCCATAGACTTCATTCTGGTCAGAGCCGGCGGAAACGCCGAGGCGAAACAGCATCAGTTCAAATTTGTTATTCGCAGCCAGGCTGGAACGTTCGTCAATTTCAATTTGTGCAGCGTCCATCATGTCCCCACTATTTTTATTGGCTCCGATTTTCATCGTGATGCCTGGTCATCTGTCGGCAGGGAAATCCTGTCCGCAGTGCAAACCCCATTCTGCGCCCAAAAATGCCAAACAAAGGTTAAATCTTGAAACCTGTGCATTGCGGTTTATCATGGCGTCTTCTATCCGCGCCGCCATCATTGCGCATCACTGTAAACTTATTTTTATGCTAATTATCACTATCAAACAGGGCAAGGAAAAAAGCCTGCTCGAAGGCCAGCCGTGGATCTATGCCTCGGCGGTAGAGCGCGTCGACGGCAAACCGGCAGAACGAATGAAATCCGGCGCCACTGCGCTGGTGCATTCTTCTTCGGGGAAATTCCTCGCGCGCGCCGCCCATGCGCCGAAGTCGCAGATACGCGCGCGCGTCTGGAGCTTCGATCCGAACGAGCCTATCGATCATGCCTTGATCAAGCGCCGCGTCAAAACCGCAGTGCACAAGCGCATCGAAGCGGCCAAAGGCAAACGGATAGGCGCCGCCAAACGCTTGCCGCTGGTCATAGGCGATGAAGATGGCTTGTCGGGGCTGGTGGTCGACTGGTACGGCGAGCGTAACGGCTTCCTGATTTGCGAATTCCAGTCGGCCGGTGTCGATGCCTGGAAAGTCCCTATCGTGCAATCGCTGATGGCCGAGACCGGTTGCCTGAATGTCTATGAGCGCGCCGATGAATTGATACGCAAGGGCGAAGGCTTGCCGGTGACCTATGGCGTACTGGCGGGCGACGAGCCGCCGGACGACATGCCGATTACCGAGAATGGCGTGCGCTATGCGCTCGACCTGAAGACTGGCGAAAAAAGGTTTTTCAAATAATGGCGGCGCCTGGCAGCAACGGGTTCTGGCCGCACTCCGGTTTTACATTGACGCAACGCGATGCTGACGGCCGCCTGCTAGTGAGCGACGATTTGTTGCGCGCATGGTGGCACCGGCCCGAAGTGGCGCCTATCGCTGAATCCTGCGCGAACGAATGCGCCTTGCATGCGGCCTTGCTGGATGCGCCGCGCCGTGCGGTAACTGAAGCCGAGCTTGCGTCCCTGCAGGATGACGATGCGCGCGACAACTATCGCGTGCTGCTGGGATGGCGCGATCGCCTGCTGACTGCGCCCACGCTGGAAGCTGCTTATCTCGATATCTTCCGCGCCGGTGCGGTGACGGTGCCGCCAGCCTTCATCGACCAGCTGGCGCAGATGATCGTGCATGGGATGCTGGCAGACAGCGAAGAGCCGTTGCAGGTACGCGCGGCCGAATTGTTTTTCCGTCCGCAAAAAGTCGCGATAGAAGATGGTGCGGTGATGCTGGCCGATGCCGCGACGGTCGAATTGCACGCCAGCGGCGGCAACTATGGCGATATAGGTCGCTTGCTGATCGAAGCCAATACCAAGCCGCGCCGCGTCGAACTTGATGTGATCGATCAGGAAAACGCTGATACCTACTGGGCGCGCAATGAACGGCACGATACCGTGATCAGCTTTGCCTATGGCCGCGCTGCATTGACAGCTTTTTGCCGCGTGATTGAAAAATGGGTAGATCATTTTTACGGCGTCGCCGTGGTGGTCCGGCCCTTGCGCTCTATCGAAGCCAAACACTGGGCCTGGCATATAGGACTCGATGCAGAGGCGAGCGGCATCCTGAATGACCTGTATGCCGGGGTGGAACTGGAAGAGGCGCGCAACCGCCGCATCCTGTCGCTGTTCCAGCTCGATTTTGTCGATCCATCGGTGGTACGCCACGATGTGGCAGGTCGCCCGGTCTATCTGGCGTGTGCGATGAACGAGGCCGACCTATTGCGCGTCAAGCCGCAAAACCTGTTGCTGAACCTGCCGTTGGCCTCGATATCCTGAAGTTCGCCTGCTCATCGATTACAACAATATCGTGAATCCGCCCCGCATCTCCGCTTCTGCAGCGGAAGCTGAAAAACCAGCGCCAGACGGCAATCGCTACGACCGCATGGAATGGGCCGGCGCCTTCGGCGATCTGGGTACGCTGATTCCGTTTGTCGCCGCCTACATAGGCGTGTTGAAGATGGATCCGTTCGGCGTGCTGTTCGCGTTCGGCACCGCGATGCTGGTCTGCGGCCTGTATTACAAGACGCCATTCCCGGTGCAGCCTATGAAAGCCATAGGCGCCGTCGCGGCGATCCAGGCTGTGCAGACGGCGATCATCACGCCGGCTGCCGTCTACAGCGCGGCACTGGTCACTGGTGCCGCGTGGTTATTTCTCGGCCTCACCGGGCTGGCTTCGCGGCTGGCAAAACTGGTGCCGCCTGCAGTCGTGATCGGCATCGTATTCGGCCTTGGTTTCGGTTTCATGCTGCAAGGCGTGAAGATGATGCAGACCGACTGGTTGATTGCCGTCGTGGCCGGCAGCGGCACCCTGCTGTTGATGGGCAATCGGACCGTGCCGGCGATGTTTGTCTTGCTCGCCTTTGGCGCAGCGGTCGGTGCGGTGCAGAATCCTGCATTGCTGGATGCATTGTCAAAAACCGGCATCGCCTTTCATGCGCCTGTATTTGCATTGGGCGAGCTGTCGTGGAATCAATTCTTTATCGGCGCCGTGCTGCTGGCATTGCCACAGCTTCCGCTAACGCTGGGCAATGCAGTGATCGCGATCAAGGAAGAAAACAATCGCCTGTTCCCGCATCGCCGCGTGACGGAAGGCGGCGTATCGATTTCCACCGGCATCATGAATCTGTTCAGCGCCGCAGTGGGTGGCGTACCGATGTGTCACGGCGCAGGCGGCATGGCCGCGCATGTCGCGTTTGGCGCCCGTACCGGCGGCTCGGTCGTGATTCTCGGCTGCGTGTTGCTGGTGCTGGCTTTTTTCTTCAGTGGCTCGGTCGATTTGCTGTTCAAGCTTTTCCCGGCTGCGGTGCTCGGCGTGATCCTGTTCCTGACCGGTGCGCAACTGGCGCTGGGCAGCAGCGCCTTCCCTGCGGCACGCGGCGCGCGCGCAGTCGTCTTGCTGACCGCCGCGCTATGCATCTGGAATGTAGGCGCCGGCTTCATCGTCGGGATCGCCCTGCATCATGCACAGCAGCGCGGCTGGCTGAAGATGTAATCCCGCCTTGATTACTACTAAACTCTTAATCCGTCACTCTTACTGCATCACTCGAGCCAGCGCGCACGGCTGGCGACGACCGCGATCGCGATCGCCATCACGCCTATCAAACCGATTGCCGCCTGCATGCCCCAGCCTTGCGCCAGGAAGCCGATCACAGGCGGGCCTATCAAGCCGCCGCTGTAACTGAAGGTTGCGACTGCCGCCAATGCAGTCGAACCATGTCGTCCCGCTGCACTGAAGACAAAGGGAAAGACAGCGGCAAAGCCGGCGCCGGCGATGGCAAAGCCGGCGATGGTGAGCGGGATGTTCAAGGCGGTAATCGCAATGAAGATGCCGCCTGCGGCCAACGCTGCACCAAAGGCGACAATGCGGCGGGCACCAAAGCGGTCTTTCATGCGGTCGCATACCAGGCGCGCCAGCAGCATCAGGGCGGCAAAGGCAGCGTAGGCCAGCGGCGCAACGCCGTCGTGCGCGGCCATCTGGTCCTTCATGAAGACGCCGCTCCAGTCGGCGATCGAGCCTTCCGCCACTGCGCCGCAAAATCCTATGATGCCGAGCGCAACCAGTGGGCCGTGCGCGATCGCGAAGTAAGTCCGGTTTCCTGTCTGCTCTATCTGGTCCGGCGGCAGCGCCTGATAAGCGATGTACAGCGGCAGCAGCAGCAGGATGGAGGCTATCCCGAAATGCATGAGCGGCGTAATTGCAAAGCCTGCCATCGCGCTGCCGAGCAAGGCACCGCTGACCGCACCGACACTGAACCATGCGTGCAGCAGCGACATCGTGGAACGCCCTGCCGCTTTTTCATCGGCCGTGCCGAGCGCATTGATGGCGACGTCGAAGCAGCCGGAAGCCGCTCCCAGGCCGACCGCGACGATGGTCAGCCACAGCATGTCCGGCGCCAGCGCAAGGGCTGGCAGCACCACGATCAATCCGAGTCCCGCATACCAGGCCGCGCGCCGTCCACCGAATTTGCCCACCAGCCACGCGGCCAGTGGAAACGATCCGACTGCGCCGAAGCCGCCGCCCAGCAAGACCATGCCGAGTTGTGACGGGCTCAATTGCAGCGCATCGCGTATGGCTGGAATGCGCGCCGCCCACGACGCATAGATTACGCCCAGCAAGATGAACAGGAAAGGGGTGGCGCCGGACTGGAAGCGAGTCAGGCGTGATGGTGTGGACAACAGGGATACGGTAGACATGGAAGCTGGGTGCGAGTGCGGCGAACTGGCGCAATGCTGAATTGTAGGGTGTTCGGCAGGCCTGCGCGCGGCGCGATGCAAAAAAGACGGGAGCGGCTGCATCAGCGCTCCCGTCCTTAGAATAGCCGCGATCAGATTTTAAAGGGCATCAGGCTTGCGACAATTTCATCTGTACCGGGTCGGCCGTCAGGTAGCCGACGGCGGCGCCGAAGCGATCGTTATAGTTTGCCTTGATCAAGGGATCCAGCGTGGCTTTCACCTTGCCATGCAGCTTGCCGCTCCAGTCGCCGGCATGCTGGAAATTGCTGGTGATGTAAGTCCAGCCATTGATGTCGTCGGCCACATGCAAGCCGGTCGCTTCAGCGCCGGCCGGCATAGACATGATGCGCGAGAGTTTCTTGCTGTCGACGTTGTACGCCCACAGGAAGTTATTGACGTGGGTGCTGCTGTCTTCGCCTATGAACAGCGTGCGCATTTTTTCCGAAAATTTCAGATTGTCCGGATTGGCGATACGGTCCGGGTTGGCCAGGTTGCCTAATGCATCGGCGGGGATGTCTTCGCCCATCAGCAAGGCGCGCGTCTTGACCGGTACCCACTCACTCTGGATGGCTGCGCCGCCGGTATCTTGCTGGCCGCCGCTCAGATCATGCGCAAACACGCCGCCGGCGACGATCGCCTGGTCGACGCTAATGCCGTTAGCCGCGCGCCACCCCATATCGTTTTTCACCATCGAGTGCTGGATATTCTGCAGCGCCGAATAGGCGATCTTGTCCTTGATGTTGACGGTCGTGCCTTCCATCTTGGTAAAGCCCATGCTGGCGCCGACCAGGTTCGCGTAGCGATGTGTTTCGAGGAAGGCGGCGGCTTTTTCCATGCCCGGCTTCAGCTTGATCCAGTTAGCCTTGCCATCGACGAATACCTGCGTGTAGCTGGTATCGGCCGGATCGCTCTTGAGGCTGCTCATGATGTCGGCGGGCCGCAAGGTATCGGCCAGCTTTTCGATTTCTGCGCTGGTGGCGTGACCCAGCCTGATCCAGCTCAGCGCCGCGCCGGGTGCGGCTGGATCGACTGAAAAACCGGTCCCCACTCTGGCTACATACAAGGTGCCGGCCGACAAATCCTGCGCTCTATCGGCGACGAACATGAATAGGCCGCCGTTGATGTAATCGTCGCCCATCAAGACGGTGCGATGGTCCGGCATTACCTGGATCAGCTCGTGCGAGATGCGGCCCATGCAATAGTGCTTCCTGATCGTGCCGCTGCCATCCGGCTTGACGGTGACTTCCGGCAAATGGCCGTAGTGATACGGGTTGGCCCTGGCCTCGTCGCCAAACAGATTCTTGCTGAATTTTTTGAAGAGGGCATTATCTTCGATGAATTGCGCATCCGGTTCGTATTCTTCGCTCGACAGATGCGTGTTCCACGGCGACAGGCTGGAGCCGCAAGTGATCCACAAACCGTGCGCCGCCGAGATATCGACGTTGTGATACTTGACCAGGCTGAGCTTGCCGGTGCGCTGGTCCTGATCCAGCGTCAGCACTGCAATCGGCGAAGGCAAAGTGCCGTAGGCATTTTTCCTGTCGCTGGCTGCGCCTAGCTGGTCGCGCGTCGTGTATTCAAACTGGACCACGGCGAACACCGCCTTGCCCTTGATGCCATCGACTGCCGGATTCGGCAATGCGAGCAACGATGTGCCGTCCGGCGCATCGGAAAAGAATTGCCGCTCCTTGCCCGCAATGGAACGGTCGATGATCGGCTGGTTACGGATGTCGACATAGCCGCCGCTCAATACCGTGTCGCCTTTGCCGTCCGGCACTTGCTGGCCGGTGATGAAGAAGGCTTGATAGGCGAGCTTGTAATGTTGTGTCGAGCGATCGCTGTAATGGACGTTCAGCGTGGCGCCGACGGCTGTGGTGGCCATTGCTGCAGCATGTGCCAGCGTTGGCGCTGCCATGCCGGTGAAAGTGGTGGCCACGTATTCTGCCAGCGCGGATTTTTTTGCCGGGACGCCGCAGGCGCTGAGCAAGGCAGACGATGCGCCCAGCGGCAGCAAAGGCGCGCTGGCGAGAAATTTGAGTATGTGGCGGCGGGATAGCTGTGCGGGATCGGACATGTTTTTTCCAGGAAAAGGTGAGTTGCGATGCGCCGGTGGCCGCAAGCCTGAAATGGAATATGTCGTGCGATCCCCGCGTGCAAGGAAGTATAGGAAGGCTTTATGACGGCTTCGTGAAAAAGCCGTCATCGTGTGTCGCGGATGGAGGTCGCCTGCGGGCCGGGCAATATATGCCGCTCGCCCCGCAGCAGCGCTGTTTACTTCCAGTCGTAAGCGATGCTCAGCGGCGCATGGTCGCTGAAGCGCTCATCCTTGTAGATGGCAGCGGTTTGCGCCGTGGCGGCGAAAGCCGGTGTCGCCACCTGGTAATCGATGCGCCAGCCCACGTTCTTGGCCCAGGCCTGGCCGCGATTGCTCCACCAGGTGTAAGCCTCGTCAGTCGTTTCCGGATGCAGGCGGCGGTAGACATCGACCAGTTGCACTTCGTCGAATACACGCGATAGCCAGGCGCGCTCTTCCGGCAGGAAACCGGAATTCTTGCGGTTGCCCTTGTAGTTTTTCAGGTCGATTTCCTGGTGCGCAATATTCCAGTCGCCGCAGATGACAAATTCGCGCCCCAGGTTTTTCAATTCCAGCAGATGCGGCAGGAACAGATCCATGAAGCGGAATTTTGCCTGTTGCCGTTCTTCGCCGGATGAGCCGGACGGGCAGTAAACCGAGATCACGCTCAGATTGCCAAAGTCGCATTGCACATAGCGCCCTTCCGCATCGAACTCTTCATTGCCGAAGCCGATCTGGACTGCATCGGGCAGCGTCTTGCAATACACGCCGGCGCCCGAATAGCCCTTTTTTTCCGCGTAGTGGAAATAGCCGTAATAACCTTCCGGCGTCAGGAATTCGGGCGTCATGTCCGCTGCCTGCGCCTTCAATTCCTGCACGCAGACAAAATCAGCCGCCTGCTTTGCCATCCAGGGAAAAAAACCTTTTTTGGCAGCCGAGCGTATGCCATTCAAATTGGCAGAAATAACTTTCAACATGAGTATCGTTTAAAAAAATGAAGCGCTCAGGATAACCGATTCGATGCGGCGGGTCTTGTCCCGGCTCGCCATCCCGAGCCGCTTGTCAAAAAATCTACAGTGCTGTTCCTGCCGCCAGGCGGGCACGCCCTTTGCATTTACGTTCATGCGTATCCGATAACGATTTAAAATGTGGCTTTAGTCGAGCAAATAGCGACAAATTTCGTCACTTTTATCCGTTATGGAGTCGTCTTGAACAATTTACGGCAAGAATTCATCAAATTTTCGGTAGAGACCGGCGTCCTGCGCTTCGGTGAATTTGTCACCAAGGCAGGTCGCACCTCACCCTACTTTTTCAATGCGGGCCTGTTCA
>NZ_JAUSME010000324.1 GCF_030645555.1 Herminiimonas sp. | reverse complement strand
ATGAAGAAATTGGTGGCGTATTCTTCCATCGCGCACATGGGTTTCGTCACCCTGGGTTTCTTCATCTTCAATGAGCTGGGCATGTCCGGCGGCCTGGTGCAGATGATTGCCCACGGCTTCGTGTCGGGCGCCATGTTCCTTTGCATCGGCGTACTGTATGACCGCGTGCACTCGCGCCAGATCGCCGATTACGGCGGCGTCGTCAACGTCATGCCCCGTTTTGCGACTTTCTTCGTGCTGTTCTCGCTGGCCAATGCGGGCTTGCCGGCGACGTCGGGCTTCATCGGCGAGTTCATGGTGATCCTGGGTGGCGTGCAGTTCAATTTCTGGATCGGATTGCTGGCGGCCACCGCACTGATCCTGGGTGCAGCCTATTCGCTATGGCTGGTCAAGCGGGTCATATTCGGCGAAGTGGCGCATCCGCATGTCGCTGCGCTGCAGGACCTGAACGGACGTGAATTCCTGATGCTGGGCCTGCTCGCGATTGCCGTGCTCGCGATGGGCATATGGCCGGCGCCGTTTACCGACGCACTGCAGATTTCGGTTGGCGACCTGCTCAAGCACGTTTCCGTTTCCAAGTTGGCCCCGTAGTCGACGCCAATCGCAACCAAACGCACACATGAACAACCTGAACCTGGCTCCGCTTTACCCCGAGATCGTTCTGCTGGTCGCCACTTGCGCGATCTTGCTGATCGACATGTTCCTGCCACCGGCCCGGCGCATCGTCACTTATTGGCTGTCGCTGGCAACGCTGGTTGTTTGCGCTGGCCTGACCTTCGCCGATTTCAGCGCCGGGACCACCACCTACCTGTTCCGCAACATGTTCGTTTCGGATCCGATGGCCAACCTGCTCAAGCTGTTCTCTTACCTTGCAGTCGGCCTGACGCTGATCTATTCGCGCCAGTACACCACGCAGCGGGACATGCTCAGCGGCGCCCTGGGTGGTGAATTCTATGTTCTGGCGCTGTTCTCGCTGCTGGGCCAGATGGTGATGATCTCCGGGAATAACTTCCTGATCATTTACCTGGGGCTGGAGCTGATGTCGCTGTCCTTGTATGCCCTGGTCGCCATGCGGCGCAACCACGCCGTCTCGACCGAAGCAGCGATGAAGTACTTCGTGCTGGGCGCGATGGCGTCGGGCTTCCTGTTGTACGGCATCTCGATGCTGTACGGCGCCACCGGGTCGCTGGACCTGGCTGAAGTGTCGCGGGTTGCGGCCTCGGGCGCAGTCAACCGTACCGTGCTGGTGTTCGGCATCATTTTCGTGGTCGCCGGCCTGGCGTTCAAGCTGGTGGCGGCGCCGTTCCACATGTGGGCGCCCGACGTATACCAGGGTTCGCCGACCTCGGTGACCTTGCTGATTGCCGGTGCCCCCAAGCTGGCGGCGTTCGCCATCTGCATCCGTTTGCTGGTGGAAGGCGTGTGGGCGCTGGCAATCGACT
>NZ_JAUSME010000321.1 GCF_030645555.1 Herminiimonas sp. | reverse complement strand
TTGAAGTGCGGGTCATGCTGCACTCAAGAAGCAGATTTGCGCATTCACTTCCGGCTTCCGCCCGCGCAAGTTTATTGATTTTCTTTCCGATTACTGCACTATCTACAACTCTAAGGCGTTGAATCGAAAGCCTTTAATTATAACATATGGGGGCGCACTCCCCCTCTAAACAAGTGCAAAATTAGTCTCTTTGCTGCTTTTCTTCCTGCGCCTGACGCCGCAATTGCTCCTGCTGCAAGGTCAAATCGCGATAACGCGCCTGCGCCTGCTCGCCACTCAAACCTTCTGCGACCAGCTTCCCTATCTCTGCCGTCAAGACTTGCATTTTCGTCTGCCGGATGGCGCCGGCCAATTCCAGCCTGGCTGCGTCCACATCCGATTCGGATTCGGCCGCAATTTCTGCAATCAGCGGATCGAAATCCGAGCCGGCAGAACGCAATAATTCCGCCAACGTGGCGAAATTGGCGTGCCCACCCATTTCGCGACTCATCGTCACCAATTGCGCCAGCATGTCGGCGCGATCCGGCGCAAAGTGCGCGGCCACATCGAGCGCCGCCTGATCGAGTTCTGCCGCCAGCACCGGATGCGCAACCAGCAGGCGCATGATCTGGCGTTCCAGCCCTACCGGTGCCGTACGCTTACCGCGCGGTGGCGCCGCACGCACGCGTGAAATCGGCTGTACCAATTCAAACAAGGCTTCAATTTCAGCCGGCGTGCTTTCGGTAATCTGCGCCAGGCTGCGCACTATCTGCAGTCGCAGGGAGGAAGGCGGCAAGGCCTGCAAAAAGGACTTTGCATCAAACTGCGTGCGCGCCCGGCCTTCCGGCGTGCCGAGATCGTTGTCGCCGACCGCTTCTTTTAGCAGAAATTGCGACAGCGGCATCGCATCCTGCACCTGCTTTTCGAATGCAGCTGTACCCAGCGCACGGATATAACTGTCGGGATCATGCTCAGTCGGCAAAAACAGGAACTTGATCACCTTGTTATCGCCCGCATGCGGCAAGCTCGCTTCCAGCGCACGTCTGGCTGCACGCCGTCCGGCACTGTCGCCATCGAAACTGAATATCACCTGATCGGTCTGGCGCAGCAATTTCTGCACATGGATAGGCGTGCAAGCCGTACCCAGGGTCGCCACTACTTGCGGAAAACCGAGTTGCGCCAGCGCGACCACGTCCATATAGCCTTCCGTGACCAGGGCATAACCAGCTTCACGTATTGCCTGCCGCGCCTCGAACAAACCATACAACTCGCTACCCTTTTGAAATAAGGGCGTCTCGGGCGAATTCAAGTATTTAGGCTCGCCGCTATCGAGCACGCGACCGCCAAAACCGATCACCTGGCCCTTGGAATTGCGGATCGGGAACATGATGCGGTCGCGGAACCTGTCGTAGCGTTTGCGGTTTGCGCCCTCTTCTTCAGCCTTGTCGATCACCAGGCCGGATTCGACCAGCGCATCAAGTTCGTAATCGGGGAAAACCGCGCGCAAACCATCCCAGCCATCAGGTGAATATCCCATGCCATAACGCGCAGCGATTTCACCAGTCAGGCCGCGATTGATCAGGTAATTTTTTGCGCGGTCTGCATGCCGCAACTGCTGCCGATAAAAATCGCAGGCGCGCGTCATCGCTTCCGACAATGCGAGGCTTTTTGCCTGGTGTTCGGCGCGTTGCGCCGGCAGCAAACGGTCTTCCGTTTCCGGCACGACCATGCCTACATTTTGCGCAAGGTCCTTGACCGCTTCGACGAATCCCATGCCAGAATATTCGATCAAAAAACCGATCGCCGTGCCATGCGCACCGCAGCCGAAGCAGTGATAAAACTGCTTGGTCGGACTGACGGTAAAACTGGGGGATTTTTCGTTGTGGAAAGGGCACAAGCCCATGAAATTTGCGCCACCCTTTTTCAGCGGCACATACCGCCCCACCACGTCGACGATATCGACGCGTTTGAGCAAATCCTGGATAAACGACTGTGGGATCACGTCGGTATCAAAATGCTGGCGGAATGGAAATCAGGCGTATGGGCACTCAGCCTTTGGTCAGCGCAGCCTTGACCAGACCGGATACCGCAGTCATGTCGGCACGGCCGGCTAGTTTGGCCCTCAAGAT
>NZ_JAUSME010000315.1 GCF_030645555.1 Herminiimonas sp. | reverse complement strand
CGTCTTGCGCTGCAAGCGGCCGCTGACTGGCGCGAAAGCTTGCAAGCCGCGCACGATTGCATCCGGCGCCACCCCGATGGCCAGCGCGCAGGCAATCGCAGCCAGCGCATTGCGCACGTTGTGCACGCCGGCAGCCGACAGCGCGATATTGAATTTCTGCGTGCCTGCCGTGACAGCCAGGTCACTGCCGAACGCATTGGCAACATAAGTGCAGCGCACATCTGCATCATCCGAAAAACCGAAGCTCAGCATCTTGCGTGACGCCGCATAGCTACGCCACAAAGGAGTAAATGGATCGTCAGCCGGGAATACGGCCACGCCATCTGCCGGCAGGTTCGCCAGCACTGCGCCGTTTTCTTCGGCGACGGCGGCGACGCTGGCCATGAATTCCTGATGTTCGCGCTGCGCATTGTTCACCAGCCCGACTGTCGGTTCAGCGATCTCCGACAGCAAGGCAATTTCGCCGGGATGATTCATGCCCAGCTCGATCACCGCAGCCTTGCAGTCAGCCGTCAGGCGCAGCAATGTCAGCGGTACGCCTATGTCGTTATTGAAGTTGCCGCGCGTCGCCAGATATTGTCCGGCGCCATATGCTGCTTCCAGTATTGCCGCAATCATTTCCTTGACCGTGGTCTTGCCGTTACTGCCGGTCACGCCTATCAGCGGCAGCTTGTATTGGCGCCGCCAGTAATGCGCGATTTCACCGAGCGCCACGCGCGTATCCGGCACCACCAGTGCAGGCACTTTCAATCCGGCAGGAATTTTTTCAACGACTAGCGCGGCCACATTGCGTGCCGCAACTTGCGGCAGGAATTCATGCGCATCGAAACGCTCGCCGCGCAAGGCGACGAACAGATTGCCGGCAGCCACATTGCGGCTGTCGGTAGACACGCCGTCGAAGCTGGCATCGACAGTCAGCGTCGAGTTTTTCACTGCAGACTGCAGTATGGACAAGGTAGATTTCATCCGCCCGCTCCCTGCATCGCACGCGCCGACAAAGCCAGTGCGGCGTGATCTGCATCGAGGAAAGGCTGCTTTTTGCCTTTTACATCCTGATACGCTTCATGCCCCTTGCCGGCCAATAAAATGACATCCTGTTTGGCTGCATGCTTGCCCGCCCACAGGATTGCAGTAGCGCGATCTTCAATGACGACAGGTTCATTCTTAGGCTTGCTTATTCCGGCAACAATGTCGGCAATGATGCTGGCCGGTTCTTCATGGCGCGGATTATCGCTGGTCACGATGATGTGGTCGGCTGCTGTTGCCGCCTGTCCCATCTGCGGACGCTTGCCGGCATCGCGATCGCCGCCGCAACCGAAGACGCACCACAATTGGCCGCCACGCTCAGCAGCCACACTGCGCAAGGCCGCCAGCGTTTTTTCCATTGCATCCGGCGTGTGCGCATAATCGATCACTACCAGCGGCGCTTCACCGCCACCGAGCTGCTGCATGCGGCCGGGTACCGATGTCAGCGCCTCGACTGCCGCCAGCGCATCACTCCACGCGATGCCCTTGGCCAGCAGGATACCGACTATGCCGACCACATTGCTGACGTTGAAATGGCCCAGCAATTGTATTTTGACTTGCGCGACGCCAAACGCCGACTTGAGCTGGAAGACGGTGCCGCTTTGCGTACTGTGTATATCGCTGGCATGCAGCAGTGCAACGCCGTCGGCATATTGCTGCGTCAATGAATACCCGGTGATGCCGATGCCAGGCTGATTGCGCTGCATGCGCGCGACTAGGCGCACGCCCATCGCATCATCCAGATTCACGACTGCATGGCGCAAGCCGGGCCAGTCGAACAGGCGCGCCTTGGCTTCTTCATAAGCCGCCATGTCGCCGTGATAATCCAGGTGATCGCGTGTGAAATTGGTGAAAAGCGCCATATCGAAATGCATGCCGGCCAAACGATCCTGGTGCAAGCCTATCGACGATGCTTCTATCGCCAGCGCCGTGGCGCCCAGCTTGCAGGCATGGGCCAGCGAACGCTGCAGCAGCACGGCATCCGGCGTCGTGTAGCCGGTGACATCGAATGCGCCATGCGTGCCGTGATTGAAAATACCGACACCGAGCGTGCCGATCACGGCAGTCGGTTGCCCCAGGCGCGACAGGGCGCTGCCCAGCCACTGGCTGCACGAGGTCTTGCCATTGGTGCCGGTGACGGCAACGGTGAACATCGTGCGATCAGGGTGGCCGTAATAAGCTGCGGCGATTTCGCCTGCGTGGTGTTTCAGATTCCCGACTGCCAGATGCGGCACATCCCACTCTGCATCCCAGACGCAATCGGCGGCCTCATGCAGGATAGCCCGCGCGCCGCGTTCTATCGCGTCAGAAATATAGGCGCGGCCATCAGCCTCGTCGCCAGGGTAGGCCACGAACACATCGCCCATCGCTATGCTGCGCGAATCGGCGCTCAGCCCGGCAGCCGGTGCAGTCGTCTGCAACCAGCCCAGGATTTCTGTCAGCGCGCTCGTCGTCAGGGAAGACATTACATGTTCTCCTGTGCGGACTCGGCCGGAATGATGATGTTGGTGATGCTGGAGTCGGGTGCCACATTCATCGCGCGCAGGGCATTCGCCGTGACTGCCGAGAATATCGGTGCCGCCACCTGGCCGCCGTAATGCTTGCCGGCAGATGGCTCGTCTATCATCACGGCAACGATGATGCGCGGGTCCGATACCGGCGCAAAGCCGACGAAAGACGATACGTATTTCTTCACGTACTGGCCTTTTTCAAGCTTGTACGCGGTACCGGTTTTGCCGCCGACACGATAGCCGGGTACTTGCGCCTGCGGTGCCGTGCCGCCCGGGCCGGCTGCCATTTCCAGCATGCCGCGTGTGGCACGCGCGGTTTTTTCGCTGATCACGCGCTGCCCGATCGGTTGGTCGGTGGAACGTTGAAAAGTCAGCGGAATGATTTCGCCATCGCGCGCAAAGATCATGTATGCATGCGCAATCTGCAGCAGCGATACCGAAATGCCGTGACCGTAACTCATCGTCGCCTGCTCGATGGGGCGCCATGATTTATATGGACGCACGCGACCGGCCACCGCACCGGGGAAGCCGACCTTGGGTTGCTGGCCGAAGCCGACCGAGGTAAACATGTCCCACATTTCATGCGACTCCATTTGCAGCGCAATCTTTGCGGTACCGACGTTCGATGATTTTTCTATCACTTGCGACACCGACATCAAGCCACCTGCATGCGCATCGCCTATTGTCGCCTTGCCGATAGTCAGCTTGCCGGGCGCAGTTTGTATCATCGTGTTCGGTGTGATGTACTTGTTTTCCAACGCCAGCGCGATCGTGAACGGCTTGAGCGTCGAACCCGGCTCGAAGGTGTCGGTCAGCACGCGATTGCGCAATTGCGCACCGGTCAGTACCGAGCGATTGTTCGGGTTGTAGGTCGGCAGATTGGCCAGCGCCAGTACTTCGCCGGTCTTTGCATCCAGCACGACGATGCCGCCGGCTTTTGCCTTGTGCAGTTCAACGGCATCTTTCAATGCCGAAAAAGCGATGTACTGGATCTTGCTGTCTATCGACAGCGCCAGATCCTTGCCGTCATGCGGCTCGCGCACCGATTCGATGTCTTCGACGATGCGGCCCAGCCGGTCCTTGATCACGCGGCGATTGCCGGTCACGCCGACCAGTGTTTTTTGAAAGGCCAGTTCCATGCCTTCCTGCCCCTTGTCTTCGACATTCGTGAAGCCAACGACATGCGCCATCACATCGCCTTCAGGGTAGTAGCGTTTGTATTCCTTGCGGGTGTCGATGCCGGCGATGCCGAGTTTGAGTATCTTGTCGACGGTATCGAGCTCGACCTGGCGTTTCAGGTAGACAAAACCGCGATCCGAATCCAGCTTGCCGCGCAACTCACGCTCACTCATGTCGAGCAGCTTGGCCAGCGCCTGCAATTTTTCTTTTGGCGCTTCCAGCACGTCATCCGGGATCGCCCATACTGCACGCACCGGGATCGACGATGCCAGCACCTGGCCGTTGCGGTCGGTAATCTTGCCGCGTGTGGCTGGCAATTCCAGCGTACGCGCGTAGCGTGAAGCGCCCTGCTTTTGCAGGAAATCGGTAGACATCCCCTGCAGCCACAGCGCACGGCCGGCGAGGGTCAGGAAGGCGGCAAAAATCAGGAACAGCACGACGCGTGAACGCCATGCCGGCAGCTTGGTTTCCAGTACCGGACTGGAAACAAAAGGCACGCCCTTGCCAGCGGCGGTGCGGGATGTACGCGATGCAATGCGCGTCATTTATCCCCCATCGTCAGATACTGGGTGCTGGTAGGCGACACCGGCACCATGCGCAAATCGCGGCGCGCATTGAATTCGATGCGCGAATGTTTGCCGAGGGTGGATTGATCGAGCTGCAGTTGCGCCCATTCGATATCGAGTTGTCGCGCCTGCGCTTGCGCACGTTCGAGCTCGATGAACAGGCGACGCGATTGATAGTGCGCATTGACGACCGACAACGCACACAGCACCAGCACGAACGTCAGCAAAAAACTGATGCGCCCGCTCATGACGCAACCCTGGAAGCCGGTTGCAGACGCTCGGCCACACGCATGACGGCGGAACGGGCGCGCGGATTGGCACTGATTTCTTCGGCGGAAGGCTTGATCCTGGCGATCAACTTCATTTCCGGCTGCGGCAGATCGACTGCACGTATCGGGAGGCGACGGTCCGGCTGCGGCATATTGGCTTTGCCGGCCATGAACTGCTTGACGATGCGATCTTCCAGTGAATGAAAGCTGATCACAACCAATCTCCCGTGCGGAGCCAAATGCCGATACGCTTCGCTTAAAACTACTTCGAGTTCTTCAAGCTCCTGATTGATGAAAATCCGGATAGCCTGAAAGGTGCGAGTGGCCGGGTCTTTGCCCTTCTCGCGGGTTTTAACGGCGTGTGCCACGATCGCGGCAAGCTGTCGTGTGCTTGAAATTGGTTCGATTGCCCGGCGAGCAACAATCTCCTTTGCAACCTGAAAAGCAAACCGTTCTTCCCCATATTCTCGTATCACTTTCTCGATTTTCTGTTCGGTTTCCGTCGCCAGCCATTCTGCTGCCGACATACCGCGTGTCGTATCCATACGCATGTCGAGCGGCCCATCTGCCCGAAAACTGAAACCACGCGCCGCATCGTCGACTTGCGGCGACGAGATTCCCAGATCCAGCAATACTCCATCCACCTGCCTGATACCACGCACCGCCAATGCATCACCCAAGCTTGCAAAACTGTCGTGCACAATTTCAAAACGCGCATCCGCTATCGTTGCGGCATTAGCGATCGCCTGCGTATCCTTGTCGAAGGCCAGCAAGCGGCCGTTGGCACCCAGGCGCTGCAGTATCAGCCGGCTATGACCGCCGCGTCCGAAGGTGCCGTCTACGTACACGCCACTGGCGCGCTCGCCATCCAGCACCAGGGCGTCGACCGCCTCATCCAGCAACACCGTACGGTGCTGGTATTGCGGCACCGGCTCTGCATTCATCACGGCGTCAGAAAGAAAAATTATTTAATACATCGGGCATGCCGGCAGCGATCGCATTCGACTCGCTCTCACCCAGCTTGGCTGCATCCCAGATTTCGAAATGACTGCCCATGCCCATCATCATCACGTCGCGCGTCAGGCCGGCGGCCGTGCGCAACTCGGGCGCGATCAGGATGCGGCCGGCGCTATCGAAATCGACATCGGAGGCATTGCCGAGAAAAATGCGTTGCCAGGCGCGCGCGGAAATCGGCCATTTGGCAATTTCTTCGCGGCGCATTTCCCACACGGGACGCGGGAAGAGCAGCAGGCAACCATCAGGATGTTTAGTCAGGGTGATGCGGCCCTCACACTGCAAAAGCAGGGCGTCACGATGCCGGGCTGGAATAGTCATCCGGCCTTTGGCATCGAGATTGAGAGAAGACGCGCCTTGAAACACCCTGAGATCCTTTTTGTCCGTTATGCAGTGCTCGCACTTTATTTGCGCTTAAAAATACCCACAAATAAACACTTTTTCACACAAGCACCCACTTTAGTGGAAGCCCCTATAAGCGGTCAAGCGATATTCAGGGGTGAAAACAAGGTTTTTTTCAATGAAGTCAAGGACTTAGCGCATTACGTTGACGCAACACGTTTGTTAAATATCTCTAAGAATTAAGCACTTATGATTGATAGTGAAAGTGGCACATCAGATAAACACATGTGTTTATCCAGCAAAATGAATTTTGCCCACTGTGAAATTAAGGGGGGAATTTGAACGCGCCTGCAGCAAATACGCCGCATCCGCTATACAGAAGACAGAAGAGTGGGAGACAGATAAGGATACAGCGCAGGCTTTTCTGCGCTGGATCAGCAAGGGCCAAGCAAGACTGGCGAATCTAGTAGCTGGGCAAACCGCATTTATCCGAAGGATCGGGGACCGGCGTGCAGTACTTGTAGGCTTCTTCCCTGGTGCCACCCTGCTGGCGCATATAGGGTGCAAAACATTCCTGACTTTCGCGATAAGCCCGCATCAGCTTTTCG
>NZ_JAUSME010000307.1 GCF_030645555.1 Herminiimonas sp. | reverse complement strand
TAGGCATCGACGATGCGCGCCACCAATGGATGACGCACTACGTCGGCGCTGCTGAAGCGCGTGAAAGCCAGGCCGCGCACATTTTCCAGCACTTCAATCGCTTCGACCAAGCCGCTCTTCTGGCTGGGCTGCAAATCGATTTGCGTAATGTCGCCGGTGATGACGGCCTTGCTGCCGAAACCTATGCGCGTCAAAAACATTTTCATCTGTTCCGGCGTCGTGTTTTGCGCTTCATCGAGGATGACGAAAGCATGGTTCAGGGTGCGGCCCCGCATATAGGCCAGCGGCGCAATTTCTATCGCCTGTTTTTCAAACATTTTTTGCGTGCGGTCGTAGCCGAGCAAGTCATACAGCGCGTCGTACAGAGGACGCAGATACGGGTCTATCTTCTGTGACAGATCGCCGGGCAGGAAACCCAGGCGTTCGCCGGCTTCGACTGCGGGACGCGTCAGGATGATGCGCTTGACTGCATCGCGCTCCAGCGCATCGACGGCGCAGGCTACGGCCAGATACGTCTTGCCGGTGCCGGCAGGACCGACGCCGAACGTGATGTCGTGGTCCATGATCGCCTTCAGGTATTGCAGCTGATGCGGCGTGCGGCCGCGCAAATCGTGGCGGCGGGTTTTCAGGATGGGCGCATCGGTGACTGACTCAACAGCTTTTTTGCCAGCCGGTTTTTTGGCGGCCGGCACCAGCAGCTCGGGCTCGGCCAGTGATGCGCGTTGCTCGACCAATGCCAGTTGCACTTCTTCCAGCGGCACGACCTTGTCAGCCTGCTGATAAAACTGGTCGAGGATTTCAATCGCGCGGGCGCCATTGCCGCCGCCGACGATGAATTTTTCGCCGCGACGGAATATCGTCACGTCGAGGGCGGCGGAAATCTGCCGCAGGTTTTCATCCATTGGGCCGCACAGATGCGCGAGCCGTTTGTTATCCAGCGGTTCGGGAGTGAAGTACAGCGGTTGGACGACAGTTTTGGTTTTCAATTGTTCTCGCTAGCTTGCGCGGTAGGGTGAGGCTTACTGTTTCGTGATGAGTTCGCCGCGCAAGGTATAGGCATGCGATTGCGTGATGTTGACGTCGACCATCTGGCCGATCAGTCTTGCGGCTTGCGCACCGGCGGCAAAATTGACGACGCGGTTGTTTTCTGTGCGGCCCTGCAATTCATCTGCATCTTTTTTCGATGGGCCTTCGACCAGTATGCGCTGCACGGTGCCGACCATTGCATCGCTGTAGCGGCGCGTATTCTGGTCGATCACTGCCTGCAGGCGTTGCAGGCGCTTGAGTTTGACTTCATGCGGCGTGTCATCTTCCAGATTCGCGGCCGGTGTGCCCGGGCGCGGGCTGAAAATGAAGCTGAAACTGTTGTCGTAACCGACATCATCTATCAGCTTCATCATCGCTTCAAAATCCGCCTCTGTTTCGCCCGGGAAGCCGACGATGAAATCGGATGAAATCGAAATGTTCGGCCGTACTTCACGCAGGCGGCGCAGTATCGATTTGTATTCGAGCGAGGTGTAACCGCGCTTCATCGCTGCCAGGATGCGATCCGAGCCATGCTGCGCCGGCAAATACAGATGATCGACCAGCTTGGGCACCTTGGCATAGGTATCGATCAGGCGCTGCGTGAATTCCTTCGGGTGGCTGGTGACGAAGCGTATGCGTTCTATCCCCTCCATCTCGGCGATGTACTCGATCAACAAGGAAAAATCGGCGATCTCGTCATCGGCTGCATCGCGGCTCATCTTGCCGCGGTAGGCGTTGACGTTCTGCCCCAGCAGCGTGATTTCCTTCACGCCCTGTGCTTCCAGTCCGGCCACTTCGGCCAGCACGTCGTCAAAGTGGCGCGAGACTTCTTCGCCGCGCGTGTAAGGTACGACGCAATAACTGCAGTACTTGCTGCAACCTTCCATGATGGAGACGAAGGCGGCTGCGCCGTCGACCTTGGCCGGCGGCATGTGATCGAATTTTTCGATTTCCGGGAAGCTGATGTCGACTTGTGAACGGCCGGTGGAGCGGCGTTGCTTCAACATCTCTGGCAGGCGGTGCAGGGTTTGCGGGCCGAATACCAGATCGACATAGGGCGCGCGCTTGACGATCGCATCGCCTTCCTGCGACGCCACGCAACCGCCGACGCCTATCATCAGGTCGGGCTTGAGCAATTTCAATTCGCGCAAGCGGCCCAGATCGGAAAACACTTTTTCCTGTGCCTTTTCGCGTACCGAGCAGGTGTTGAGCAGGATCACGTCCGCATCTTCCGGCCTGTCGGTCTTGATCAAGCCGTCGGACGCATTGAGCACGTCAGCCATCTTGTCCGAGTCATACTCGTTCATCTGGCAACCGAAGGTCTTGATGTATATCTTTTTCTGCATGAAATAACTTGATTAAAAGTGAGTGGTGACTATCAGGGCAGCGGCTTGGGCGCAGGCTGCGCGATTTCGTCTGTGGTCAATATCCATATGCGGTCAATGTCGCCGCCCGGATCTTCGGTGTAATGCACGATAAATCCGCTGCCACGCAAAGATGCCGGCATCTCTATCATATTGTCCTGGTTCCAGATGCGCGCGCCGGCAGACAAGGTGCGTGTTTTGTCATTGATGATGACGGCGGGATAAATCGCCGGCGTCATCACGCCGCGCTTGGTCTTGGGCGGGAAGGGGCGCTCGAAGGCATGCGCAGACAATGTTGCGAGAGCAAGTGCACAACTGATCAGCAAAGTTCCTATCCGCATGGCAGGCTTCCGTTATGGATGTAAGAGATGTGGCGACACGACAGAATGGCATGCATCCGGGCTGGTTGTTACCGGGTACATGTCAGGATTTTACTTATAAGGCAGAGCTTGAGCAGGCCGGAAGTTGATGCACATCCGTGTCAACTCATACCCAGCGCTTATGGAAGCGTCATCATAGCATGGCGGCGCTGTCGGGCGACGGCACAGGACGGCTGGCAGGACAGGGCTGCGGCAGCCGGAAATGTAATGAATGGCGCGTGCTGCGCCATTCATTTGTTTGCTCCTGTTGTGCTTTTAACGGAAGACCAGAACAGGGATCGTTGAATGCGCCAATACCTTTTGCGTTTCGCTGCCGACAAAGAGTTTGTTCAAACCTTTACGGCCGTGCGATGCCATGAAAATCACATCGCAGCCGGATTGCTTGGCGACCCGCACGATTTCTTCATATGGATTGAAGGACAGGGCGACCTCGGTCTTGCATGTCACGCCTATGGATTTTGCCTGCGCGGCCACTTTGTCGACATTGTTTTGCGCGAGTTGCTGCGCTTTTTCGTCGTATTCGGTCGAATCCATCGGAATGACCCCTGCACCTTCCACCAGCGCAGAATAGACAAAGGGTTCGGCCACGGAAAGCACGACCAGCGAGCCGCCCATGGTCTTGGTAAATTCTATTGCAGCAGCTATCGCTTTTTCCGAAAGCGGGGAGCCGTCGGTCGGTACGAGGACTTTCTTGAACATGGTTTTCTCCGGTGGTTGGAAACCGCTACAGTTATGCAGTAAAGATATATGCTGAATTTGCCGACACTACTGATCCAGATCAAAAAACAGCATCATAGGTGCAATTGCGCCATATTGCAGCGTTGGTGAATTTCCCTGCTGGCAAATGATATTCTTGATGGTAATATCCGAAATTCCCGGCTCAAGGCAAATTGACCTGGATCAATTGCCTTGAGTGTGAATCAATCATAATGATTTCATGCACTGTTTGTCGAAATCATGTGCGCTTATTAACAACAAAACCTGCAAGGATGAACATGAAAATTCTACTCGCCGCTGATGGTTCCTCATACACGACGAAAGCTGTTGACTACCTGGTCTCGCATTTCAACTGGTTCAAGGAAGGTCCTGAACTGCACGTTTTCCACGTGAAAGCGCCAATTTCCGACGGTCTCG
Source organism: Herminiimonas sp. (assembly GCF_030645555.1). Classification (GTDB taxonomy): domain Bacteria; phylum Pseudomonadota; class Gammaproteobacteria; order Burkholderiales; family Burkholderiaceae_D; genus Oxalicibacterium. The sequence continues at coordinate 2,562 of NZ_JAUSME010000307.1, read as the reverse complement.
CCCGTTCATTGGTCGGTCATGCAGTGCTGGAAAGCTACTACAAGGAAGAATCCGAAGCTGCTTTGGCGCCGGCTGAAAAGCTGTTGCAAAAGCATCAGCTGACATTCAAAAGCAGCTATGCAGTCGGCGAAGTATCGGAAGAAATTCAAGCCTACGTTAAAAAGCACAAGATAGACTTGGTCGTCATGGGTTCGCACGGTCATGGCGCCATCAAGCAGTTGATCATGGGATCGATTGCAACCAGAGTACTTGCCACCTCTTCGGTGCCGGTATTGCTGGTGCGTTGATGCTTGCCGCTGCCTGCTATTAAGCAGGCAGGACAACAAAAAACCCGCGCTCTCGTGAGAGAAACGCGGGTTTTTGTATCTTCTGAACATGTTCTTGGTGGGGGCGGTGGACTTGAAACGCCGTCTCCAGTCTTATGAAGGCTCGGCAAGCGTATCACTTCATCTTGCTACTTGGTCCAGCCAGAGGGCTTCACTTCAAACTCAACAATTAATGGTCCGCTCGGCTCCGCAGTAAGCATTTTCCGGTCACGCTCGAACTACCCAAGGTAGAGATGGGCGCTCAGGAACTTGTCACGCAGGCAGGCGTGTCGCAGCAGATGGCATGGGCGATCTGCTGCGCCGCGGTGGCCCCAATGCAGGGAGCGCTATTGGCCAAATTGCGGGCATTGAACAGACATACATTGCTGGCTTACGACTGGCTAATGTCTTCGCAGACAATAGAAAGCGAAGCAATTGGCGAGTGGGGGAGAAATTCTGAGAGCAAATCAAATAAGGATCTTTTGCGCGAGCTATAAAAATTCCATAAAAAGGTAAGGCCTATATCTCTATAATAGGGACGAATATCCTGTGCTACCTGGCGGTCAAAAAATGCAGCTTCCTCAATCTTCGACAATACCTCTTTATACACAGATTAAAGAAGCTCTAAGGGCCAAGATTATTGATGGCACCTATGTTGCGCATCAGAGATTGCCGTCCGAGAGCGAGATGATCACTGCCTTCGGCGTCAGTCGCATTACTGTGCGCCAGGCGATGAATGATCTGCAAAAGGAAGGGTTACTATTCAAGGTGCACGGCAAGGGCACCTTTGTCGCCATGCCAAATGTATCGCAGGAATTGACGCATCTGCAGGGATTTGGCGAAGCGATGCGTACTCTCGGCCATGAGACTTTTTCAGAAGTATTCGGCTTAAGCACTGTATCTGGAACCGCCATCGTCTGTGTCAAGCTGGGACTGGAGCTTGATGCCAAGGTGACAGAGATTCGACGCGTGCGTTATCTGAACCGTGAGCCTATTTCGATTGATTACTCGTGGGTGCGGCATGAAGTCGGTTCGCTTTTGTCGGAGAAAAATCTCAAGGATAAGGATCTGTTTTCATTGCTGGAGAATGAGCTCGGGCAGCCTCTGCATTCTGCCGATGTGGAAATTGATGCGACTTCGGCTAGTGCGGAGATTGCTACGCGCCTGCATGTTGCGCCGAATTCTCCGATTCTGCGGATCGAGCGCCTGACCTACGCCAGCGAAAACAAGCCACTGGTATTTGAATATATTCATTACCGGGCAGAGAGCTTCAAATACAAATTAAAAGTTCTAAGATAGGCTGCAAATAAGAATGGAAATCATTTGACTGCCCTTGGCTGATTTTAAGGCAGAGTTAAGCGCTTATCGGACCATTCGATCTCACTAAGTTGGGACCCTGTTTTGGTTAGCTTCACCATAATGATCCGCATTACCCTCCCGTCCTGAAGCGCTTTCGCGCTGTTACGTAGCAAAAACCCCCGCATCAACCATTCAAACGGCTGGCACACGTTTTGCTCAACTAGTTATGACGAGTCATGATGAGTTGTTGTCATACCAGATATCGCAAATATTGGCGGCCTCAGTGGATGGTTGTTTGCTCGGCAACTTCCAATTCCTGTGCGTTGATTTTGTTTCCCAGTACCTACTTGAAAGGCAAAGATGAAAACCATCGAATTGGAGTACGACCTTGTGATCGTTGGCGGCGGCACAGGCGGCCCTATGGCAGCGGTGAAAGCCAAGGAAAAAAATCCGAAATTGCGGGTCTTGGTACTGGAAAAAGCAAACGTCAAACGCAGTGGTGCGATTTCCATGGGCATGGATGGCCTGAATAATGCTGTGATCCCCGGGCATGCGACGCCGGAACAGTACACCAAGGAAATTACCATTGCCAATGATGGCATCGTGGATCAGAAGGGTGTGTATGCGTATGCGTCCAACAGCTTCGCGATGATAGAAGAGCTGGATCGCTGGGGTGTGAAATTCGAGAAAGACGAGACCGGCGATTTCGCCGTGCGCAAGGTCCATCACCTTGGCAGTTACGTGCTGCCGATGCCGGAAGGGCATCACATGAAAAAGGTTTTATACAGACAACTGAAGCGGGCGCGTGTCGATATCACCAATCGCGTGGTTGCCACGCGCCTGATTACCGGTGCTGGTGGTGAAATTGCCGGCGTCATGGGCTTCGATTGCCGTACCGCAGATTTCTATGTGATCAAGGCAAAGTCGGTTGTACTGTGCACAGGCGCCGCCGGCCGCC
>NZ_JAUSME010000299.1 GCF_030645555.1 Herminiimonas sp. | reverse complement strand
GTGACGATGCGCGGCAGATTGGCAATGTCGCTGGTGAAGGCACCAACGTCATGATAGTGACCAGTCACCTTGATATCGATCGGCAACTCTGCGTAGTAATCCTTGACCACAACCTGGCCCGGCTTGAACAGTTCGAATTGCAAGCCGCGACCCAATCCGGCCTGGTTGATATCGGATAGCAGCGCATCCATTTCAGCCTTGCTTGGCAGCTGCTTTTCCAGCGTCGCAACATATTCGTTTACCTGTTCTTTTTGCTTGCGCAAACCGTCCAGATTGATCGCCTGCTGGACTTTTATCTTGTAGGCATCTTTCAAGCTCACTTCTTCTGCCGCCGCGCGATCCAGCTCTTCCAGCTGCGTACTCCAGTAGGCATACCAGCCGACTGCCAGCACGGCCAGCACGACGCCCAGCGCGCACAGCAAGCGCGGGACGATAGGCCACTGACCGGGAGGCAAGCCGTTCAGGTCGCGGAACTGCGCGCTGACCGATTCACCTATATTTTTCAGATCTGCCATGGTGCTAGTCTCATATCAGGGTTTGCGTGGGGCTGCAGTTGGCACAAGCGCTGCCTTTGCATCTGCAGCCTGCGGATCATTGTCCCGCGGACGCTTGATGCCGGCATTGATGGTGAACTCGAATACTTTCTTGGCATCCTTCCCTTGACCGATACCGGTCGAACGAATTTCAATCAAGTCTGGACGTTCCAGCCACGGCGAATGATTGCCAAGGTTGCGCAGCAATTCAGAGACGCGCTCGTTGGATTGCGCATAACCATTGAGCAAGACACGCTGCCCATCCTGCTTGAAGGATTTCAGGTAAACACCCTCCGGAACCTGCTGCGCCAGCTCATCCATCAGATAAACGGGTTGATTGCGATCACTTTGCAAATCTTCCACCGCTTGCTGACGCGCCTTGAGTGCTTCGATTTCCTGCTTCAGCGTTGCAACTTCCTTGATTTCTGCATCGAGGCGCGTATTTTCATTTTTGATGAAAGCATTGCGCTGTTCCTGATCAGAAAGCTGGGCGGCAAAATACCCACCGACAGCCATCACGATCAATGCACCGACTATCGCACTCAAGAACATCATTGCAACGAATGCTTTTTTGCGCAGCTTGCGTTTTTCCTCCCTGTGCGGGAGCAGATTAATCTTGATCATCAGTCAAACCTCCGCATCGCCAGTCCGCAGGCAACCAGATAGGCCGGCGCCTCTATGCGCAACTGTTTTTCGCGCACGTTAGGACCAAGCTGCATACCCTTGAAAGGGCTCACAACAGAAGTCGACAGCTTGGTGCGATTGGCAACCATATCCACCATGCCAGGAATACTGGCGCAGCCACCTGCCAGGAATAGCTGGTCTATGCGCGTATACGGGGTAGAGGTAAAGAAAAACTGGATCGCGCGCGTCACTTCGAGCGCGGCATTTTCGAGGAAGGGATCAAGAATTTCTGTTTGATAACCATCGGGCAAATCACCCGCCTTCTTTTTGATCTCGGCTTCTTCATACGACAATCCGTAGGTACGCACGATCTCTTGCGTCAGTTGATGGCCGCCGAAGGGTTGTTCACGTTCATAGATCAATTGGCCATCCAGCAATATGGAAACATGCGTAACCTGCGATCCAATCTGGAACAGGCCCATGATCTGACCCTGGCCCGCGTTCGGCAATTGCTTGGTGATGCGCTCGATGGCAGCCCGCGCCGCATAGGATTCGATATCCATGACGGTCGGGGTCAATCCAGCCGACTCGGCCACGGCGACACGATCTTCCACTTTTTCCTTGCGCGTCGCAGCCAGCATGACTTCGACATCTTCCGGCGAATTTTCGACCAGGCCAATGACATCGAAGTCGAGGCGCACTTCGTCCAGCGCAAACGGGATGTATTGGCTGGCTTCGGTTTCAACCTGCAATTCCAGCCCTTCCTCTGACAAACCGCTAGGAAGTATGATTTTTTTGGTAATGACGGAAGCCGGAGGCATACCCATCGCGACGAACTTGGTACGGGTGCCACTCTTTTTCCACACGCGCTGAACGGCGTCTGAAACCTGATCGATATTTTCGATATTGCCATCAACCACTGCGCCTCGCGGCAACGGTTCGGAAGCAAAGCATTCGAGGCGCAATTCGCCTTTGCCGACTTCGGACAATTCGACGAGTTTCACCCCGGAACTGCTAATGTCCAAGCCAACCAGCGGCGGATTCTTTTTGCCGAATAAGGAGCCAAAATCTAAAGCCAAGGGCAGTTCTCCCCAAAAACGTTATTAGTATATGAACGCGACGCCGTTTAGCTTGTCAAAAACTCGATCAATAAAGGTGCGGTGACTTCTCGATAAAAATTCGTTTAAAAACGTGCATTTAGCGCACATTGATAAAACCTTACATTAAATCGTAGCAATAAGCCTCCAAAACTGTAAAGCAATTTCCATCAAGTAATTTGCAAATGCGTTGCCAAAAATCCACGCATCAGGCGGGATGTTGCAATTACGCGCGTTTATTTGTTACAAACGCGTCCCCATGCGGCAGCCAGCTATAATGGCGCGGATATCGACCTCTGACTTTCTCCCTGCATGGCTTCCAAAAAATCATCGCCCGACAGTACTAACACTCCTCCGCATAAACAAAAACGCATTTCCAGCACCGCATTACGCATAGGCTTGGGTTTTATCGGTTTGGTGGCGGGCCTGGGTGTGATCGGGGCCTTGATACTGTTCTTTGCTCTGGCGATGGCTTATCCGAATCTGCCTGAACTGGATACGCTGACGGATTACCGGCCCAAGATTCCACTGCGCATTTTTTCTGCAGACAATGTATTGATAGGCGAATTCGGCGAAGAACGCCGCAATTTGGTCAATATCAAGGAAATTCCAGACATCATGAAAAGAGCCGTGCTGGCGATTGAAGATGATAGATTCTTCGAGCATGGCGGCGTTGATTATGTGGGGATAGTGCGTGCAGCCGTGCATAATTTGAGCGGCGGCGCGCGTCAGGGCGCATCCACGATTACCCAGCAAGTGGCGCGGAATTTCTTCCTGTCCAGCGAACAAACCCTCAAACGCAAGATATATGAAGTATTGCTCGCCTGGAAAATTGAAAAAAACCTGAGCAAAGACCAGATACTCGAGGTTTACATGAACCAGATTTATCTGGGACAGCGCGCCTATGG